>CAZZVF010000306.1:0-4128 GCA_964657355.1 uncultured Buchnera sp. | reverse complement strand
AGAAGATCTCGTTGGTCTTCGTCGCGATGTTCGTCGCCGGGTTCAGCACCGGGTAGTAGAGCATGCCGCTCAGGTAGCGCATGCGGTAGCCGAAGCTGAAGTCGCCCAGGCGCCAGTCGAGGCTTGCGTTGTCACGCAGGCGTGGGAAGCCCGAGCCGTATTGGGCGCTGATGATCTTGCCGTTGTAATTGATGAACGGACCACCGGGCAGGTTCTGCTCGAGGTATTGGAACACGATGGACGTATCGTTGGAGAACGACAGGGCGCCGTAGCCGGGGATCGGGTAGCTGTAGGTGGCGCCGATATCGATGCCGTCTTCCTTGGTGACGCCAAGGTTCTGCAGGGTCGCGGTGACTGTTCCGAGCTGCTGCTGAGCGACACGTCCGCCGATCAGGGCGCAGAACGGGCTGGAAAGGTTTGCCGAGGTGTAGCATCCATCCAGGATGTCCTGTGTTCCGACACTGCCGATCGAGTTCGAGATCTTGGTGCGGAAATAGTCGACCGTGATCGACGAACGCGGAATGAAGGGCGGCTCGATCACGGCACCGACGGTCTGCGTGCGTGCCGTTTCCGGGTTCAGGTTCGGGTTACCACCGGTGATGGTCTGAACCTGCTGGTTGCCGGTCTGCGTGAACGTTCCCGTGTTGATGCCCTGCCTGGCGCAGTTAGCCCGCACGTTGCCAGCGTTGGCACCGTAGGAGGCCGCGTTGGCGCACGGATCGGTTGCACCAGGAAAGCCCAGCGTCTGGCCGCCGAAGGCTTCCTGGACGGAAGGCTGGCGGAAGGCGACGCCGTCCGTGCCGCGGAAGCGGATACCGGTGAACGGCGTCCAGTTGCCGCTGACCTTCCAGGTCTCGCCGGTGCCGAAGGTGTTGTAGTCGAAGAACCGGCCGCCGAGATCGACATGCAGGTCTTTAGCGCCCGGCAGATCCTTCAGCAGAGGAACCAGCAACTCGCCGTAGAGTTCGGTCACGTCGAACGAACCGTTGGTCGGGTTCTGCGCGTTCTCGAGCGTGTCGCCGGTCTGCACCAGCGCATCAGGCGTGTAGGAGCCCGCCTCGCGACGATGCTCGACGCCGAGCGAGATGCCGAGCGGGCCGTAAGGCAGGTTGTAGAGGTTGCTGTTCGAGATGCTGCCGCCGAACGTGCGCAGGGAGAACTGCGACGTCGCCGTTTCGTTGAAGCGCGCGTAGTTGATCGCCGCTTGGCTGAACGAGTTCGGCCCGAACGGATTGGCGAGCACGCAGCCGGGGCGCGATGTGCACACCGTCGGGTCATACACGCCGAAGGTGGTGGCATCGAAGCCGCCAGTGGCAGCCGTAATGGCCGCGATCTGGTCAGGCGTCGCCACCGTCTGCCGGAAGCCCATCTCCTGCTCGAGGCGGGCGAAGTTCACCTCGTTCGTAGAGGTGATCGTGTTGTCCGACAGGCCGTACTGGAAGAAGACGTCGTAATCCCAGTCGTTCGCGAACGTGCCTTTGAAGCCGCCGTTGAACTGGAAGGTGTTCGTCGAGGTCAGCGCCTCACGATCGCCGAACTCGCCGACACGGCGATACAGATCGACGGCGCCGGAGTTCGGGCCGAGAAGCGCTGCCAAATACGGGTTGCCGTTCGGAACCACGAACGCGTCCGGCAGCACGCCAGGGACCAGCGCGCCGGTGACCGGCTGTGCCGCAAGCTGCGTGTTGGTTGTCTTATGCGTGAAATACTCTTCGATATAGCCGGTAATGTTCGGCGTGAACTCGTAGGTGCCGAAGCTTGTGAAGCTCTCGCGCTCGAGGCCACCTGTCAGATACTGCTGCGAGCCATAATCGTAACCGTCGGTGCTCCGATTGTAGGCGCGGAATTGATTATTGCCGGTGGCAATATTGTCAGGGCCAAATGTGGGATTGGGGTTGGTGTTGTCCCCATCGCCGAAGAAACGTCCCTGCGTCGGGATGCCGGAACCGAAGCTTGGAGCATGGCCAACCGTGTTGTTCGCAACAACCGGATCGGACCAGCTACGGTCACGCTGGAATTCCGGCGCGCGGTTCTCGTAGTCGACACTGACGGTCAGGTTGCCCTTGTCGAAGTTCACGCCGGTGGTGGCGGAAATCTCGCCGGTGCGCGCGTCGCCGGCGTCCGTCGCGATCGAGCCGTTGGCGCGGAACACCGTGCCGCTGAAATTCTTCTTCAGGATGATGTTGACCACGCCGGCCACCGCGTCGGCGCCGTAGGTGGTCGATGCACCGTCCTTGAGGACCTCGATCCGCTCCACGAGGGAGAGCGGGATGTTGTTCAGGTCGACGCAGTCGTCGCCGAGAATGCCGGTGTGGACGAAGCGCTTGCCGTTCACCAGCACCAAGGTGCGGTTAATGCCGAGGTTGCGGATGTCCGTGCAGGAAGCGCCCTGACCGCCGTTGTTGGTGGCGCCGTAGAGGCCCGACGTGCCGATCGACGGCAAACGCTGCAGCACGTCTTCGACGGTCTGCGCGCTGGAGTGCTGGATCTGCGCCGCGGTGACGATGGCGACCGGGTTTTCGCTGGTGGCGTTGGTCGTCTTGATGCGCGAACCGGTGACCGTAATGCTTTCGGTCGCGGCCGCGCCGGGAACGCCGGCATCAGCGCCGGTAGGAGCCGGTGCCGCCGCATTGGGCGTGGTGGCGATCTGCGCCATGGCTGGCGCTCCGGCCAGGGCTTGCGCCAGGGCCATTACGGCCGCCGAGCTGGCAAGCTGATATCGAAGTGTCAAAGGAAGTGTCCCCCATTGGCAGCAGAGATGAACGACAACCCCCGGGCCAAAGCAGGCACGACGGGTCAAGGAGCCGACTGGACGTGTAACATCCGTGTAAGCACGATAAACTTTTGATGACGGGATGAAACCGGAAAGCGCCAACACTTTGCAGAACCGGATCTGCCTGTGGCAAAGCCGCCACGCGCCTGGCGCCGCTCCGTCGCTCCGCTGTGACGCGATTGCCCTGACAAACGGGAAAAACCCGATGATTTTACAACTTAAGCGGGCCGCCGTGCGGGCTTGTTGCGTTTCCGCCACAGATGTGACATTCGTCGGATAGCGCTTTCGGCACGACCATAACGGGCTGTGACGGCATAGTCCTTGCATGGCGAATTTCTCGTATTGCCTGATCTAAGCGGGAGCGCGCGTTCGATGGCGGCCGCCCTGCGACACACACCGCCTGGAAATTCCAGCCGTCGCGCAGGGTCGATGTTCGTGTGCAAATCCGTCCATCCCGGCTCCGGCATATCCACCATCATGGCGGGCTTTTGTGACAAGGGTATCGAGGCCGAAATGGACGCAGCGCCGGCGCAGGTCTGGCTACGATGAGGCGTCGCGCGCACCTCCTGGCCGGCCTTGTCGCCGCTGTGCTCGTCGTCTTCGCCGGGCACGCGGCGGAGATCGATCGCGCTGCGCTGATGCGGCTGCATCGCGGCGGCGTGCTGCGCCTGACCGCGAATGCAGGCGCCGGCACGATCGATCCGCAGATCAATTACGAGAGCGAGTTCTGGCAGATATTCTTCTTCACCCAGGACGAGTTGCTGACCTTCCGCAAGGCCGAGGGCAAGGCCGGGCTCGAACTGGTGGCGGATCTCGCCGACGCCATTCCGCAGGCGCAGGACAACGGCACCACCTACGTGTTCCATCTGCGCCGGGGCATACGGTTTTCCACCGGCGCGCCGGTCACCGTGGCCGACGTGGTCGCCTCGTTCCAACGCATGTTCAAGGTGAGCGGGCCGAACACCGGCAGCTGGTACGCCAAGATCGTCGGCGCCGCCGCGTGCCTTGCGGATACCGCGCATTGCACGCTCGACGGCGGCGTCGTGGCGGACGCGACGGCCAATACCGTGACGTTCCACCTCACCCATCCGGATCCCGAGTTCCTCAGCCAGATCGCGATGCCGTTCGCGGCCATCCTGCCGGCCGACACGCCCGCGCGCGATCTCGGCACGCTGCCGCCTGCAGCGACCGGGCCTTACAGGATCGCGAGCTACGCGCCGGAGCGGGAAATGCTGCTGACGCGCAACCCGTATTTCAAGCAATGGAGCGAAGATGCGCAGCCCGACGGGTATGTCGACGAGATACGGTATCGCTACGGATTGCAGGACGAGAGCGAACTGACGGCCGTGATGAAT
>CAZZVF010000305.1:0-4150 GCA_964657355.1 uncultured Buchnera sp. | reverse complement strand
ATAGGAAGGTCCGTCCTTGCCATAGCCGATGGCTGAAGGTGCCGACGACCGCACCGAAGCCCCCTCCCAAAGGCGCATCGAGAAAGCCCGCGAGGAAGGCAACGTCGCGGTATCCCGTGAACTCTCAATGCTTGCCAGCGTCAGCGCCGGATTGCTCATGCTGAGCGCACAGGCGTCCGACGGCGCTGGCATCGTGAAGTGGTTCGCCGGCACCTTGCGTCGCGCCAGCGAATCCGCCGATGCCGGTCCGCTGCTCATGAACGCCGCCGAAGAAACGCTGTCGGCAACGGCTCCGATCTGGCTCGCAGCAGCAGGCTGTTACGCCGCAACAACCCTTCTACAGACGAGCTTCCTCGTCCATTCCGCGGCGTTGCAACCCGACATCGGCCGGTTGAGCCCGCTCAAGGGCATCAAACGAATGTTCGGCCTGGATACGTTGAGCCAGGCGGCGAAGGCCGCAGCGAAACTTGCGGTTCTCATCTTCGGGTTTGTCGTCGCTCTTCGACGCATCCTACCTCAGCTCGCGGACTCGTCCTCGTGGCAGCCAACATTCCTTCTGCATCAGCTTGTTCAGCAATCATCGCGCCTTCTGATGCTGCTTCTAGGAGCACACGTCGCAATCGCCGGCGTCGACTTTGCTTGGGTGCGCTTCCAGCACTCCAAACGTCTTCGCATGAGCAAGCAGGAACTTCGGGACGAACATAAGGAGAGCGAAGGAAATCCGCAGGTCAAACAGCGGCTCCGTCAAGTCGCCCGCGCCCGGGCCCGCCGCAGGATGATGGCAGCGGTGCCGAAGGCCGCCGTCGTGATCACCAATCCCACTCACTTCGCAGTCGCCCTTGCTTACGACAGAGGGGCGCGTGGCGCGCCGAGGGTGGTAGCAAAAGGTGCTGACGACATAGCCGCGCGCATCCGCGAGGTGGCAAAGGAGGCCGGGGTTCCGCTTGTCGCCAACCCGCCCCTTGCACGAGCGCTATACCGTGTCGATATCGATACGGAAATTCCGGCGGAGCATTTCAAGGCAGTGGCTGAAATAATCGCCTATCTGTGGCAACTGCGCGGGCGGGTTGCTCGCCTGTGAAATTGGGGTTTCGCAGTAAGGCGGGCATATCCGCGGTTGCGATCGTGAACGGGCTGTTCGACGACCCGAGCGCAGGGGTCGCGCTGCTCGCTGCCGATTGTCGGGTTGTGCGCGCGAATGCCGCCTTTGCTGTCCATCGCGACTCCAGCTTCGATCCCGAAGGCGGGTTCGATCATGCAGGCCGGGCGTCGCCGCCAACTGCGCTTCTCCCGGCGCTCTACGAGGCACGATTGAAGGCTGCGGTGAAATACGGCCTGCGTGAGCGGTTCCGTGCGGATTTTACCGACGCGGCAGGTGAGCGCCGCGCTCTCCTGGTCACGATCACACCGTTACCGGGTGGTTCGGCGCTGCTGCGCCTGTCCGACCATTCCCATGAACGGGATCTCGAGGAGCGACTTGCCCAGAACCAGAGATTGCAAGCCGTTGGTGAACTGGCCGGCGGCATTGCGCATGACTTCAACAACTTGCTGACAGTCGTCCTAGGTGCGACCGACACCATGCTTCTCCGTTCGGGCAACACGGACGATCGTGAAGAACTCGAGCAGATCCGCGCGAGCACTGAACGAGGTGCTGCCCTGGTCCGCCAACTGCTCGCCTTCAGCCAGCAACAAACTTTGCAGCCGCGCCTCATCGCCCTCAACGACGCCATCCGGGCGACCGTCCTACTGCTCAGGCGTGTGATCGGCGCCGGCGTGGAGCTGAAGGTCGTGCTTGAAGAACCTGGCCGGCGCGTGATGATCGACCCGACACAACTCGACCAGGTCCTGATCAATCTCGCGGTCAACGCCAGCCATGCCATGCCGCTGGGTGGGTTGCTCACGATCTCTACCGGTCACCGTCTGTTGCTTAAGGCCGAGGCCCGCGGTGGCGAGGTTGTCCCACCTGGCCGCTACGCATCGATCGAGGTGGCCGACACAGGCCAAGGCATCCCGGAAGACGTGCTGCCAAGAATTTTCGAGCCGTTCTTCACAACGCGGCGCGGCGAAGGCGGCACCGGCCTCGGCCTCTCGACCGTGCACGGCATCATACGCCAGTCGGGCGGCTATCTGTCTGTGGAAAGCAGGCCGGGCGCCGGAACCCGTTTCATCATCCTGATGCCCAGGCACGAGGCGGTGCCCTGGAAGCCCGAGATCGCCCGCGCAGAAACGCACCGGCCGAGCGTGCCATTGCCGCCAGGAGAGGAGCGCATCGTCCTGCTGGTCGAAGATGAGGCGCCGGTCCGGCGCCTGGCGGAAAGAGCACTGTCGGCGCAAGGCTGGAAGGTCCTGTCGGCCAGCTGTGCCGAAGAAGCGTTCGAGGTCACCCAGGCCAGGTCCCCGCATGAATCCCTGAGCTGTGTGGTCTCAGATGTCGTGATGCCCGGCATGGACGGACCAAGCATGGTGCGAGCCCTCCGAAAAGCTTACGAATATCTCCCCGCCATCCTGGTTTCGGGCTATGCTGACCAGGCCTTGCGCGATCGCCTTACCGCCATGGACGTCGTGTTCCTGCCGAAGCCTTTTGCCACGCGGGACCTGGTCTGCGCTGTCGACAGCGTCTGTTCGGTCCGGCCCGGTGCATAGGCCGGCCCTCCAGTTGGAGGGACTCGGCTTGGTCTCCTAGACGCAGAACAGCAATGCTCTACGGGGCCTCGTTCATGCTCCGTTGCAGAATCGCCGCGCCTGGTCCAAAACAGGAACACTTCATTAACGTTGGTTTGTAGCCAGTATGCAGTCAGGTCCGCTAATCCGCAGGCGACAGAATCATAATGGACTGATACCGTAACGAAATAGCGCTGCGTCGAGCTTATCGCGGCTGCAGGAGACAAAAAGTCATGGAAAAGAACAAAGCGCTGGAAGCCGCGGTGAGCCAGATCGAACGAGCCTTCGGCAAAGGCTCCATCATGCGAATGGGCGCCAGGGGCATCGACGAGCATATAGAGGTCATTCCGTCCGGCTCGCTGGGGCTGGACATAGCGCTTGGCGTAGGCGGGCTGCCGCGCGGCCGGGTTGTCGAAATCTATGGTCCGGAGAGCTCGGGTAAGACCACGCTCGCTCTGCATGCCATTGCCGAGGCGCAAAAGCGCGGCGGAACTTGCGCCTTCATCGATGCCGAGCATGCGCTCGACCCGCTCTATGCCCGCAAGCTCGGTGTCGACGTTGATAATCTGTTGATCAGCCAGCCTGATGCCGGCGAACAGGCACTCGAAATCTGCGATACGCTGGTCCGCTCCGGCGCCATCGACGTGCTGGTGGTCGACAGCGTGGCCGCCCTCGTGCCGCGCGCCGAACTCGAAGGCGAGATGGGCGACACGCATGTCGGCCTGCACGCGAGGCTGATGAGCCAGGCGCTGCGCAAGCTCACCGGCTCGGTGTCCAAGAGCAAGACGATGCTGATCTTCCTCAACCAGATCAGGCTCAAGATCGGCGTCATGTTCGGCAATCCCGAGACGACGACCGGTGGCAACGCCCTGAAATTCTACGCTTCCGTCCGTATGGAAATCCGGCGCACCGGATCGATCAAGGATCGTGAGAACGTCGTCGGCAATTCAACCCGTGTAAAAGTCGCCAAGAACAAGCTTGCGCCGCCATTCCGCGAGGTCGAATTCGACATCATGTTCGGCGAAGGCATCAGCAAGGTCGGCGAGTTGATCGACCTCGGCGTCAAGGCCGGAATCGTCGAGAAATCCGGCTCCTGGTTCAGCTTCGATAGCCAGCGCATCGGGCAGGGGCGGGAGAACGCCAAGCAATTCCTGCGTGACCACAAGGAAGCAGCCGAGGCGATCGAGCGCCGCATACGCGATCAGGCCGGCACGGTCGCGGACAAGATGCTCGTGCTGCCGACCGACGAGGAGGCAGCGGAGGCCGCCGAGTAGGTGTTTTGCTTGAGGCGCCCGGCGCATTGCTGACGCCCGGGACCGGCCAGTTGCGGATCGACGACTTGCCTGGCGCCTCGTCCTTGACCGAGGCGGACGAAGCCCTTGTCCATGCCGCTCGCACGGCGCTTGAGGCACATTACCGTCCATTCTGGCACATGGTTGCGGCTGCCCTGCGGTCCCGGGATGGTAGGATCTGGACCGGCTTGCACCTC
>CAZZVF010000304.1:0-4177 GCA_964657355.1 uncultured Buchnera sp. | reverse complement strand
CTTGCAGGCGCTGCACATTTTCCATCAGGCGCAATTCGGCAAACGCATCGAGGCACACATTGCTGTCCGCCCCGATACCGAACTGTCCACCCCCGTTATACAATTTGCGGAGCCCGAACACGCCATCGCCCAGATTGCCTTCCGTGCTCGGGCATAATCCGGCAACGGCCCGCGACCGCGCCATGCCGGCGAGTTCCGCATCATCCGTGTGCGTTGCATGGATCAGGCACCAGTTCGCACCGACGGGCGCGTTGTCCAGCAGCCACGCGACCGGTGTGGTGCCGAGTGCCGCGCGGCAATCCTCCACTTCGCGGCGTTGCTCGGCGACATGGATGTGAAGCGGCGCGTGTTGGTCGATCTGCGCAAGGCAGGCCGCCGCTTCCAGCAGCGACGCCGGACGCACGGCACGCAAGCTGTGCGGTGCCAGGCCGAGCCGCAGATCCGGCCCCGCCTGCGCGGACGCCGCCTGCATCATGGCGAGTGCATCCGCAGCACTGTTCGCAAACCGCCGCTGTCCATCTTGCAAGGCGGCGCTATCGAAATTCGCCGTCTCGTAGATGCCGAACAGGATGGTGAGGCCGATGCCCGCCGCGCGCGCGCCATGCACCAGCGCGTCGGCCATGGCATTGCGCGACGCGTAGGGCACGCCGCCGCGTCCATGCTGCAAATAGTGGAATTCGACCGTGCCCGTGTAGCCGCCGCGCAGTTTCTGCATTGCGAGATACGCCATGACCGGCGCCATGGTGTCGGGCTCGATCCGGTCGGCTGCACGATACATCGCCTCGCGCCACGACCAGAAATCGCCGCCGCCGCCGGCGAACTCCGCCCGCCCTGCAAAACTGCGCTGAAAGGCATGGCTGTGCAGATCGGTCATGCCCGGCAGCAACGCCCCGGCAACCCGCTCGCCCGGCCGCACGCCATTCGCCTCGACCGCGACAATCGTTCCGTCGCTGACGGTAATCCGCATGTCGGGCGAAAAGCCATCGTCCAGCAGGGCCCACTCGGCGATAAGGCTGAACGAAGTTTGTCCGGACACGAGGCACCGACCTGTCTAGACAACTACCCTATGGCCGTTCGGCTCTGCGGTAAAGGACGCAAATGAAACACCACTGGGACGCGCTCTGGACCGGCGGCAACATTGCCACCATGACGCCCTCGGCGCCTTACGGCGTGATCGAGGACGCGGCCATGGCGATCTCGGGCGACAGCATCGCCTGGATCGGGCCACGCTCCCAACTGCCACCAGGCGCGGCCACCGAGTCGCACGACTTCGCCGGCCACTGGATCACCCCCGGCCTGATCGACTGCCATACCCACATCGTCTTCGCCGGCAACCGCGCCGAGGAATTCGAAGGCCGTTTGCGCGGCGACAGCTACGAGGCGGCGTCACGGCGCGGCGGCGGCATCCTGTCCACGGTGCGCGCCACCCGGGCTGCCACCGAGCAGGAACTGGTAGCAGGCGCCTCGCCACGCTTGGCGCGCCTGATGGCCGACGGCGTCACCATGGTCGAGATCAAGTCGGGCTACGGCCTGACGCTGGAGTCGGAGCTCAAGATGCTCCGCGCTGCCCGCACGCTTGGAAGGCTGCACGGCATCCGCGTGCGCACCAGCTTCCTCGGCGCCCACGCGGTACCGCCCGAATTCGCGGGACGGCCGGATTGCTATGTCGACCACCTGATCGGCGACATGTTGCCGGCCATCGCCGCGGAAAACCTGGCCGACGCGGTCGACGGATTCGCCGAGACCATCGCGTTTTCCAACGCCCAGATGGCGCGTATCTTCGAGGCGGCGCGACGTGCGGGGCTGGGCGTGAAACTCCACGCCGACCAGCTCAGCGACGGCGGCGGTGCAGCACTCGCGGCCTCTTTCGGCGCGCTCTCCGCCGACCATCTCGAATACACTTCCGAGGCCGGCGTCCTGGCCATGGCGGCAGCCGGCACCGTCGCGGTCCTGCTGCCCGGCGCCTATGCCACCGTCGGCGCCACCCAAGCCCCGCCGGTCGTGGCGTTCCGCGCCCACGGCGTGCCCATGGCGGTCGCGACCGACTGCAACCCCGGCTCGTCGCCGTTGAGTTCGCTGCTCATGGCCATGAACCTCGCCACCTCGCTGTTCCGGATCACCCCGGAGGAGGCACTTGCCGGCACCACGCGGAACGCTGCCGCAGCCCTCGGCCTGCTCGACGAAATCGGCACGCTCGAGGTGGGCAAACGCGCCGCGTTCGCCGTCTGGCAGGTCGGCCACCCGCGCGAGCTCGCCTATTGGATGGGCGGTCTGGTGCCGCGCGTCCTAAGAGCATCATCCGACCAGACGGAATCACTCGTCGGATAAAGATGCTCGTTGAAACAAATGCTCTATGTCGGTTCGTCGGCGAGGACCGTTGCGGCATCGGCCGCCCAGCCGATCCGGAGCACCTGACCGGACGCAGGGTAGACCACCGGCTGCCAGCTCGGGCTGAGCATTTCGAGCGGGCCGACGGCGCTGGTCAGGCGTGAGGCCAGTAGCGGCCCGGCGGAGCGCACATCCTCGACTCGGGCTTCCATCACGTTGGCCGCGATCTCGCCATCGCGCAGGAAAACCATGCGCTCAGGCCGCAGGCACAGCAGAAATGACGAGCCGAGCGAGGGCCGCACCGTCTCCGCGTCCACGGCTTGCGCGAAGCGGCCGCCGCCCGACCACAGGAACCCGCCGGGACGCAGTTCGCGCACCTTGCCGCGCAGGATGTTGGCGCCGC
Source organism: uncultured Buchnera sp. (assembly GCA_964657355.1). Taxonomy (GTDB): domain Bacteria; phylum Pseudomonadota; class Alphaproteobacteria; order Acetobacterales; family Acetobacteraceae; genus BOG-908. The sequence continues at coordinate 1,446 of CAZZVF010000304.1, read as the reverse complement.
CCGTAAGCCGTGCCGCCCGGCTGTCGCGCGGCTCGGCGTAAACCGACGCCGGCGTGCCGGTCTGGATCACCCGAGCGGCATGCAGCAGCACCAGATGATCGGCGAGCAGTGCCACACGGGGGTCGCGGCCTGCCACGACGACGGTCTGCCCGGCCTGCGCCCGTGCCCGCAGCAACGCCCACCAGGCATGCAGGTCAGCCTCGTCGAGACCCACGCCGGCCTCGTCCACCAGCAGCACGCCCTCAGCACGCGACCGGGCGCCTGCAATCCGCGCCGCCGCCAAAGCCAGCAGGCCTTCACCATGCGACAGCTGGCCGACCATGCGTTCGCCGAGATCGTCGAGCCCCGGCAGCGAAAAGGCGGCCTGCGCCTCAGCCGCTCCGTTGCGACCGGCCGCATGTTTGAGGGTGTCGGCCAGCTTGCGGTTCTCCGGCAAGGCAGCGCCCGGCTCGAGCAGTGCCACGCCGCGCGCCTTGGCAGCGCGTCTCGTCACGTCCGCGCCGTTGGCGAAAACCGCGCCGCGCTCCAGCTTCAGCAGCCCCGCGGCGGCTGCCAGCAACGTCGTCTTGCCCGATCCGGCGGTGCCGAGAATGGCCGTGATAGCGCCCTCCATGGCGCTGAACGATACATCCTCGGCCGCAATGCGCGTGCCGCGCAGCACGGTCACGCCGCGTAGCGAAAGCCCTGCCATGGTGGAAGCCGTTTACTGGATAATAATGGACTGGCGCGCGGCATAGCCGGCCAGGGCGGAGATCGCGGCCGCGGTCGCCGCCTCGTTGCCGGTTTGCACCTGCGACATCGATTGCACCGCCTGGGCTGCCTTGCGATCGAGGCGCGCAAGCTGGTTCACCACCGCAGGCGCGGCGGTCTCGCTCTCGGCGTAGCTCGTGGCCATGCCATGCGCGATCAGATACGCGTCGACCAGCGCCATCGGCTGTGGCGACGTCTCGGCCTGCCCGCTCGCGGCGCACCCTATCAAGACGGCGACTGCGGCAAGCGTCAGTGGCCGTGCGAAAGCTCGGCGCCTCAAAACCTGTCGCAGGCGCGCCCGGATGCTGCGGCCGATGGGCTCAGAGCTGACGCAATGCAGGATCGTTGGCAGCATCGGCATCCTTCGGGCAGGCGGCATTGCAAGGTAGCGGCAATACAGCGGTTTAGCCAACGTCAAGCACGACCTGAAATTAGCGCAATACAGCTAGCCATACACTGACACTCAATTTTGCGGGTCCAAGTGAAACCCAAGGTTGCCCAGCGCCTTTAGGCGTCGCTTCCGCCGGGGAAGATCCCGGTGTGCGGCCTGACAACAGCTGAAATCAAGGACCACAAAAAGATGCGCAGGCACCTTCTTCTCCTCGCCACGGCACTCGCTGCCGGCGTGCCGATGCTGGCTCCACAGGCTCATGCCGAAACCGTGACAGGCCCTTATGTCAGCCTCGGCGCCGGCTA
>CAZZVF010000303.1:0-4185 GCA_964657355.1 uncultured Buchnera sp. | reverse complement strand
GGGGCACCGCGCCGGAGCCGGCGGGCATGACCGGTGTGGTGGTGCGTCGGCGATTGACGCCTGCGAGGGCGTCGAGCGCGTCGGCGAAAAGGGCGTCGTAGCGCGACATGGCATCGGTATAGCGCCCGCAGGAGGCGGGGCCAACGGGCCGGTCAGAAGGTGCCTTTGTCCTCGCCGTCGGGGCCGCGTCGCACTATCGCTTGCGCCAGCCGCTGCATCCGCGCCGGGGTAATCGTGTTCTGCCAGCCCGGCAGCGGCACCACCGTCAGGGTGGGACGGCCGCTGGCATCATGCGCCACCGGCTCGCCGGCGAGGGCGGCCCGCATGAAGTCGAAGAAGGAGTCGTCCGGCGGCAGGGTCATCCGGCATTATAGTCGGTTCCGGCTTGTGGCGTCGAGCGAGACGATGGCTTCGGGCGGAGGGGCTTTCTCCCGGCCGCCGGCGGCGCTAGACGGACGGCATGAACGCCATCACTCCGCAAGCCCAGACCTGGTCGCGCGACGCCGTGCTCGACCTCATGCATTCGCCGTTCCCGGAGCTGATCTATCGCGCACAGACGCTGCACCGGGCGCATCACGATGCCTCGAAGATCCAGATCTCGACGCTGCTGTCGATCAAGACGGGCGGCTGCCCGGAGGACTGCGCCTACTGCCCGCAGAGCGCCTCGTTCGATGCGGGCGTGCCGGCGAGCAAGCTGATGGATGTGGGCGCGGTGCTGGCCGAAGCGCGTGCCGCCAAGGAGGCGGGCGCCAGCCGGTTCTGCATGGGCGCCGCCTGGCGCTCGCCCAAGGACCGCGACCTCGATGCGGTCTGCGCCATGGTCGAAGGCGTGCGAGCGCTGGGCCTGGAAAGCTGCGTGACACTCGGCATGCTGACGGCGCTGCAGGCGGGACGGCTGCGCGATGCGGGCCTCGACTACTACAACCACAACCTCGACACCTCGCCCGAGCATTACGGCGCCATCATCACCACGCGCTCCTACCAGGACAGGCTAGACACGCTGGAGCATGTGCGGAACGCGGGCATCAACGTGTGCTGCGGCGGCATCGTCGGCATGGGCGAAGGCGAACAGGATCGCGCCGGGCTGATCGCCACGCTTGCCAGCCTGCCGAAGCATCCGGAGAGCGTGCCGATCAATGCGCTGGTGCGGGTCGAAGGCACCGCGCTAGCGGCGGCCGAGCCGATCGACGCGATCGACTTCGTGCGTGTCGTGGCAGCAGCAAGGATCACCATGCCGGCCTCGTATGTGCGCCTGTCGGCCGGCCGGGAGGCAATGAGCGACGAGGCGCAGGCGCTGTGCTTCATCGCCGGGGCAAACTCGATCTTCTATGGGCCAAGACTGCTGACGACGCCGAACCCCGAAGCCGAACACGACCGGGTGCTGCTCCAGCGGCTGGGGTTGCAGCAGCAGGGCTGAGGCTCAGGCCGCCTGCGTCAGTTTCGCCCTGGCTGCCTCGGCCAGGAAGCGCGACCGGTTGCTGGATACACGGTCGATCGCCTTCACGATATCTTCGGGCAACATGACGTTGATCCGGATCGATGGCGACGGGCGGGTCGGCACGTCGATCAACATGATGACCGCGTCCTTGTTCTGCGCGTCCGCCGCAATGGCTTCAAGGGTTGATGGCTCCGGGATCGATTCCCGGTCCTTGATCATGCCTTCGACATGAAGAGCCAAAGCCTCGCCGGCCATCCGTCGTGCTTCGTCAATGGTCTTGCCGGCCGTGATGCAGCCGGGGAAATCCGGAAAATCGACGCCGTAGTCGCTGCCGGAGTCTTTCCGCAGGAGGGCGATGTAGTTCGTCATGGGCTCCTCGATGTGACGCCGGATTGCTTCTCGATACTGCGCAGCGTGCCGATCGGCAGATCCCGCTTCGGATGCGGCACCGTGACTCTGCCGGGTCGCGACGGATGTTTGAACTGCCAGTGGTCTCCCTTGGTCGCGACGTGGATCCAGCCCGCCTGCTCAATCGCGCGGACGATCTCGCGGCTGTTCATGGGGCGCTTATGCACCCTGTGGGGTCGTGTGTAAATAGTGTGTAGTTGTTCGAGGCCGTTGCAGTAGCCCGAGGTTTGCGCCGGGCGGCCCGCGGCCTATGGTGCGCGCCAATCAAGAACCCGGACTGCTCCGATGCTCGCTTCCTTCCGCAAACTCGCCGGCACCTGGCCTGCGCGTATCCTCTTCCTGGTGCTCGGCGCCTCGTTCATGTCGTGGGGCGTGGCCGACGTGGTGACGCGGGTTGCATCGGGTGGCACCGATGTCGCCACGGTGGACGGCCACGCCATCACGCCTGCTGAATTCCAGGCCGAGTTCCAGCGCGAGATGCGGCAGATCGCCCAGCGCTTTCCCGATCCGAACGCCATGCCGCCGGGCGTGCGCGAGACGGTCGCCCGTCAGACGCTCGACAAGCTGGTGACGCAGGCAGCACTCGCGGCCGAGGTGAAGCGCCTCGGCATCACCGCACCCGACGATGCGGTGCGCGACGCGGTGTTCGCCATCCCGAGCTTCCAGGGTCCCGACGGCAAGTTCTCGCGCACCACCATGCTGCAGGTGTTGCAGAACAACGGCCTGACGGAGGCGCATTTCCTCGACCTCATCAGGCAGGACGTGGCGCAGAACCAGATCGTCGGCGCAGTGCAGTCGAGCGGCGCGCCGTCGGACATGATGACGAAGCTGGTGTTCCAGTATCTCAACGAGAAGCGCACGGCGGACATCCTGGAGCTGCCGTTCGCCAGCCGGCCGGTGCCGCCGTCGCCCGACGAAGCCGTGCTGAAACGCTTCTACACCAACAACCCCGCCCGCTACACGGCACCTGAATACCGCCACATCAAGGTGGTGGTGCTGTCGCCGGCCTCGATCGGGCGCAGCCTCGCCGTGTCTGACACCGACCTGCATGGCTGGTTCGACCAGCACAAGGGCGAGTTCGTGTCGCCCGAGAAGCGCTCCATGCAAGTGCTGACGACCGACAAGCAGTCGGTGGCCGATCAGCTTGCCGCGCAGTGGAAGGCCGGCGCCAGCTGGGCCGTCATGCAGGATGCGGCCAAGCAGGCGGGGGCGAGTGCGACGCCGCTCGACGATGCGACCGCCGACCAGGTGCCGTCGCCCGAACTGGCCAAGGCAGCCTTTGCGGCCCAGCCGAACGCGGTGACCGGCCCGATCCACGAGCCGCTCGGCTACCAGGTGCTGGTGGTGACCAAGGTGACGCCGGCGAAGAACCCGAGCTTCGACCAGTTGAAGCCGTTGATCCACGACAAGGCCGCCGCGGAGAAGGCCACCGACCTGGTCGATGCCCGCGCGCAGAAGCTGCAGGATCTGTTTGCCGGCGGTGCGAAGATGGACGAGGTGCCGGCCGATCTCGGCGCCGCGGGTGCTTCCGGCACGCTGGATGCGCAGGGCAAGACCAAGGACGGCGAGCCGGCGCCGCTACCGGCCATGGGCGATGTGCGGCAGCAGATCATCGATGCGGCGTTCAAGGCGAACCCGAACGACCAGATCCAGCCCACCGAGGGCCCCGATCACACCTGGTATGCCGTGGCGGTGGACAGCATCGACAAGCCGGCCAAGCTGCCGTTCGACCAGGTTCGCGACCGCGTGCTGGCCGATTGGCGCGCCGACCAGGTGCACCATGAGCAGGAGGCCAATGCCGCGCGTATCCTCGCGCTGGTCAAAGGTGGCCAGACTCTCAAAGCCGCAGCGTGGGGCTCGGGGCTGCAGGTGACGCGCACCCCGCCGCTCGGCCGCAACAAACCGGCGCCCGGCGTTCCTGCCGAGGTCGTCGGCACGCTGTTCACGCTCAAACCGCCCGGGGCCGGCCCACAAGGTGCCACGATGGTGGAGACGAACGCCGGCTTCGTGGTGGCTTCCCTGGCCGATATCATCAAGCCCGATCCGAAGAGCGACGAGGCCGAACTGGGCCAGGCGCGGGACGGCCTGACGCTGGCACTGCGCGAGGACATGATCGGGCTGTATGCCCAGGCGCTGAAGGACCGGGCGAAACCCAAGATCAACCCGCGTGTCCTGACCAGCATGGTTCAGCAGCCGGGCGAGTGAGCATGGCCGATGGCGGCGACCAAGAGAGGCGGCCGCGTCTCGCCTGGTGGAAGGGCGTGGCCGATCTGGAAACACCGGTCGCCGCGTTCCTGAAGCTGGCGCACGGGCAGCCGAACGCCTTCCTGCTCGAGAGC
>CAZZVF010000302.1:0-4198 GCA_964657355.1 uncultured Buchnera sp. | reverse complement strand
AAAACGACCAGTCAACCGCCGAGGCCCTCAACGCTCGAGGTCCGTCTGTTGGCAACTGGCACCTGCTATTACACCCCGAATGCTTTTGAGCCAAATGCGAACGGCGTTCCGATCGATGAACAGCCCAACCCTACCCGATCACCAACTCATCGTGGTCGCACGTGATGACGATACGACATTCGGCATTCTCCAAAGTCGTTTTCACGAGATTTGGGCGCTCCGCCTCGGAACTGCACTTGAGGACCGCCCGCGTGGAGCGGCCCCCATTTCGACCGGACACCTGGCGCAACGCTGATGAGCTAGGCTTACGCCTAGTCATGCGCCTATGCCAACCGATCCGAACCGCATAGAAATCATCACCGGACGCGAGCGCCGGCGCCGCTATACTGCCAACGAGAAGCTCGCCTTGGTGGACGCCACCATGCAGCCGGGCATGACGGTATCAGCCGTCGCTCGCCAGCATGGCGTCTCCGCAAGCCTGCTGTTCAAGTGGAGGCAGCTCATGTCCCAAGGTGGTCAAGTGGCCGTCAAAGCAGACGAAGACGTTGTTGCAGCCAGCAAGCTTCGCGACCTGGAACAGCGCGTGCGAGAGCTGGAGCGCTTGCTCGGCCGCAAGACACTGGAAGTCGAGGTGCTGAAAGAAGCACTGACCGTTGCCAGGGAAGAAAAGCCCGTCTGGCAGTTGCCGTCGCCGCATCGGGACGCTTCCCGGTGAAGATCGTGGCGGATACGCTCGGCGTCGCCCGATCCAATCTTGTCGAGCAACTCCAGAGCAAGACCAGACGCCGCGGTGGATATAGGCGCCAGGGCGACGACGAACTGCTGGCGGCAATTCGGCAGCTGACCGACGTGCGGCCGACTTATGGGTACCGCCGGATCACCGCGCTGCTGAACCGGGCTCGCCGAGGCTCTGGTGCCGAACCCGTCAATCATAAGCGGGTGTTTCGCTTGATGGCGCAGGCCAAGTTGTTGCTTCAGCCGCATGTCGGCCCGCGGCCTGTCCGCGCGCATGAGGGCCAGGTCATCGCCTTGGCGTCCAACCAACGCTGGTCCTCGGACGGACTGGAAATCAGGTGCTGGAACGGCGAGGTCGTGCGCGTGGCATTCGCAATAGACACCTGCGATCGGGAAATCATAGCCTGGCAGGCCAGCACTGGCGGCGTCACTGGCGAGATGGTGCGCAACCTGATGCTTGCCTGTGTCGAAAGGCGCTTCAACGCTCTGCGTGCGCCATACCCGGTTCAATGGCTTGCCGACAACGGGTCAGCCTACACAGCACGTGAAACAATCGAGTTTGCTGCCGCTCTCTTGCTGGTGCCTTGCTTTACGCCAGTGCGCAGCCCGGAAAGCAACGGGATCAGCGAGGCCTTCGTGAAAACCCTCAAACGCGATTACGCAAGAATACAGCCGCGCCCGGATACCCTGACCGTCCTGCAACAGCTTCCAGGCTGGATGGAAGATTACAACGAAAACCACCCACACAGCGGCTTGAAAATGCGCTCACCTCGGAGTTCATCCAAGCCCAATCGCAACCTGCCTCGTGTCCGGTTTAAGAGGGGCAACTCCACGCAGCTCGGCGCCAAAGGTGGCCAGGCACTCGAGCTCCCGCGCCATCTCCACCATGAGGGTGCCGACAGGGCAGCCGTCGCGGAAATCCGAACGCTCGAGCAAGGTCGCAAGACCCCGCCCGTAAGCCACGATCATCTCGCCGGGGTGGGTATGGAAATTGTTGCCGGGTTGACGTGCGCAGCCGGCACGAACGAGGGTGCGCCACGTGGCGGGCCGCTGCCCATGGAGCGAACCTACGGTATGGATCAGGATTTCAGGCAGGCAGCGCTCGACTACCATCGCCTGCCAAGGCCAGGAAAACTCGCCATCGAGGCGACCAAGCGCATGGCGACGCAGCGGGACCTGGCGCTGGCCTACTCGCCGGGGGTGGCCGCCGCCTGCGAGGCCATCGTCGAGGATCCGAAACAGGCGCGCGAACTCACCTCACGCGCAAATCTGGTGGGCGTCGTCACCAACGGCACGGCGGTGCTCGGCCTCGGCAATATCGGCCCGCTCGCCGGCAAGCCGGTGATGGAGGGCAAGGCCGCGCTGTTCAAAAAGTTTGCGGGCATCGACGTGTTCGACATCGAGGTCGATGCCACCGATCCCGATTTGTTCATCACGGTCGTCGCAGCGCTCGAGCCCACTTTCGGGGCGATCAACCTCGAAGACATCAAGGCGCCGGAGTGCTTCGTCATAGAGCGGGCGTTGCGCGCGCGCATGAACATTCCGGTGTTCCACGACGACCAGCACGGCACCGCCATCACCGTTGCCGCCGCAGTGCGCAATGCGCTCGTACTGCAAGGCAAGACTCTGGCCGAAGTCCGGCTGGTGACGTCCGGGGCAGGGGCCGCTGCCATCGCCTGCGTCGATCTGCTGGTCGCGATGGGGCTGCAGGTCGAAAACGTGACGCTGACCGACATCAAGGGCGTGGTTTACGCCGGGCGCGAGCCGCACATGCCGGCCAACATGGCGCGTTACGCGCGCCGGACCGACGCCCGCCTGCTGCCTGACGTGTTGCAGGGTGCCGACATCTTCATGGGCCTGTCCGCACCGCGCGTATTCCACGCCGAGTGGCTGCCGTTGCTCGCCGAAAAACCGATCATCCTCGCACTCGCCAATCCCGATCCGGAAATCCTGCCCGAACTGGTTAGCGCCGCGCGCCCGGACGCCATCATGGCCACCGGACGCAGCGATTTTCCAAACCAGGTCAACAATGTGCTGTGCTTCCCCTTCATCTTCCGCGGCGCGCTCGACGTCGGCGCCACCACCATCAACGAGGAAATGAAGCTGGCGGCCGTCGAAGCCATCGCCGAACTGGCCCGCATGGAAGCCAGCGAGGTGGTGGCGCGCGCCTATGGTGGTGCGGCGCCGGTGTTCGGACCCGACTACATCATTCCCAAGCCGTTCGACCCACGACTCATCCTCCAGGTGGCGCCCGCCGTCGCACGGGCCGCCATGGACACCGGCGTCGCCCAAAACCCCATTGCGGATTTCGACGCCTACCGGTCCGACCTCGAGCGCTTCGTGTTCCGCTCCGGGCAGTTGATGCGGCCCGTGTTCGAAGCCGCCCGCAAGCGCCAGGCGAGGGTGGTGTATAGCGAAGGCGAGGACGAGCGCGTGCTGCGTGCCGTGCAGACCGTGGTCGACGAGGGCATCGCGGAGCCGGTGCTGATCGGCAGGCTGGACGAAATCGGCCGCCGCGTCCGCGAAATGGGCCTGCGCATCAAGCTGCAGGGTGCCGCAGCCGAACCGTCTGCCGGTGGCGTGCGGGTGCTGGATCCGGCACGCGACACCGCGGTGTTCGCACCCTTGTCCGAACCGTATCAGCGCCTGGTCGCCCGTCGCGGCGTGCCGCCCGATGCGGCTGCCAGGCGCATCGGCAATCGCGGCACGGTGGCGGCCGCGATGTTGCTGCAGACGGGACAGGTGGACGCGGCGCTATGCGGCGGTTCGGGCGACTGGTGGCGCCAGATGGACTACCTGCTGCCGATCATCCCGCGCAGCTCGAGCGTCACCCGCATCTTCGCGCTGTCCGCGCTGATCCTGCAGAGCGGGGCGATCTTCCTGTGCGACACGCATATGAACGTCGATCCGACCGCCGAGGAGATCGCCGAAATGACGGCGCTTGCCGCCACAGCGGTGAAAGGCTTTGGCATCACGCCGAAGGTCGCCTTGCTGTCGCATTCCAGTTTCGGTGCCAGCAAGTCCCCCTCTGCACGCAAGATGCGGCACGCTCTGGGGTTGATCCGGGCGCGGGATCCGGAGCTGGAAGTCGACGGCGAGATGCATGCGGATGCCGCCTTGTCCGAGGCAATTCGGGAGCGGGTGGTGCCGGATAGCGCGCTGCAGGGTGTGGCGAACCTGCTCGTCATGCCGAATCTCGATGCCGCCAACATCGCGTTCAACCTGGTGAAGGCGTCGGCGGATGGCCTGCCGGTCGGGCCGCTGTTGCTCGGCATGTCGAAACCCGCGCACGTACTGGTCCCGAGCGTCACCGCCCGCGGCATCGTGAACATGACGGCACTCGCCTGCGTGGAAGCCGGCTTCAGCTTCGATGCCAGACAAAAGCCTTGATCGTGTTGCGAATGGCGCCGCGACGCCGTTGTGCAGACGCGGGCCCGGCTTGATCGCCGGCCCGGGTTGATCG
>CAZZVF010000301.1:0-4207 GCA_964657355.1 uncultured Buchnera sp. | reverse complement strand
GGCCCCGATTGCGGCGCGGCGGCGGCTTGCAGATGCGTTCGGCGCCGCGAGCCTCGATGCGTTCGGCGCGTTTTCCGACGCGGAAGCGGCCGCAGGCGCCATGGCGCTCGACTACGTGCGGCTCACCCAGGCCGGGAAGATGCCGCGCCTGTCGCGGCCGGTGCCGGTTGGTCAATCCGGCGAAATGGCAATGGATGCGGCAACGCGGGCCAGCCTCGAACTGTTGCGAAGCCATGATGGCGGCACTGCCCTGACCCTGTTTTCGAGCGTGAACCGGACGCTCACGCCGCCTGGCGCGCGGTTGCTCGCCGCCTGGATCGCAGCGCCGCTGACCGATGCCGCCACCATTGCGCGACGGCAGGATGGCTGGCGTTTCCTGCTCGGCGAGCCCGCTGCGCTGGCCTCCCTGCGCGGCGTGTTGCGGGGTGCTTCGGACATGGCCCGTGCGCTGGCGCGGCTGTCGCTCGGACGCGGCGGACCGCGCGATCTGGCGGCAATCAGGCAGGGGCTCGCGGCTGCATCGGATGCGGCGTTCTTCCTGAAGCATGATCTGCCGCCGCTGCTGCAGCAGGCGTCGGCGTCTCTGACCGCGGCGCCGGAACTCGCCAGCCTGCTGGTAAGGGCTCTGGCGGATCCGCTGCCGCAGAGGCTCGACGATGGCGGCGTGATCGCACCAGGTTTCGACGGCGAACTGGATGCGGAACGCCGGCTGCGCGATGACAGCCGGCGGGTGATCGCCTCGCTGCAACTGGATTATGCGCAGCGTTTTGGGGTGGCGAGCCTCCGGATCAAGCACCATGCGCAGCTTGGCTACGTGATCGAGGCGCCGGCGGCGGCGGTCGAGCAGATGCGCGCCCATCCCGAACTGATCCTGCGGCAGGGCATGGCGAACGGCGCCCGGTTCACCCATCCCGAGCTTTCCGAACTGGATCGTCGCATTGCCGAAGCGGCTGAGCGGGCGGCGGCCCGGGAGCGAACTCTGTTCGGCCAGCTTGTCGCCGCGACGCTGGAACAAGCCGACATCATTGCCGAAGCCGCCGGCTCGCTTGCCGTTGTGGATGCGCTGCAATCCGCTGCCTGCCTGGCTGAAGGCGGCAGCTGGTGCCGGTCCGCCGTCGACGAAGGCGACGCATTTTGCATCGTCGCCGGTCGTCACCCTGTCGTGGCGGCGGCGATCGCCAACTCGGCCTCGTTCATGCCGAACGATTGCGACCTCTCGCCCGACCGTCGGTTGCTGCTGCTGACCGGGCCGAACATGGCTGGCAAGTCGACCTACCTCCGGCAGAACGCGCTGATTGCGATCCTGGCGCAGGCCGGGCTACCGGTGCCGGCCGCTTCGGCGCAGATCGGCGTCATCGACCGTCTGTTCAGCCGTGTGGGAGCGGCGGACGAGCTGGCCCGTGGACGTTCCACCTTCATGGTCGAGATGATCGAGACCGCGTCGATCCTGCACGGCGCGGGGCCCCGCAGCCTGGTGATCGTGGATGAGATTGGGCGCGGCACGTCCACGCTGGACGGTCTGGCCATCGCATGGTCGGTTCTCGAGGCGCTGCACAGCCAAGTGCGTTGCCGGACGATCTTCGCCACCCACTTCCATGAGCTAGCACGATTGACAGAGACGCTGCCGCGACTGCGGCCGCACATGATGCGGGTGCGTGAATGGCGCGGCGACGTCGTGTTTCTACACGAGGTCGCGGAAGGTGCCGCTGGCCGAAGCTGGGGCGTGCAGGTCGCCAAGCTAGCCGGCGTTCCTGAGGCGGTGGTGCGTCGGGCCGCGGGCTTGCTGGCCGCGCTGGAGAAGGGGCGTGAGCCGGTAATCGCCGATCTGCCGCTGTTCGCCAGCGTGCCGTGCGCGGTGTCGGACCCTGTTGCGGCCTTACTCGACGGCATTGATCCGGATGCGCTCTCGGCACGTGACGCGCTTGCACTGGTTTATAAACTGTTTGCTGCTCGAAACGCCAACTGATGGCCGCTCGAACGCCATTCGATCGCTGCTCGCGTTCGGTTTCACAGAGTGCCTAATCGTGGCGATTATGACACCAAGGCGACCTTCGGGCCACATTGATGCAACGCGGACTGTCCGAGTCTGAGGGCGGGAGTTACCATTACTGCAATGCCGCATAAGCCTTTGCCCCCCAGTGCCGAAGATGCCGAAGCAGTGCTCGCCGAAGCGCTGGCCGAACTGCGTGCGCCCGGGGGGGCTGTGCAACGCGATGCGGTCCTGGCGGCGTTTCGCAGGCATCTCGCCCGCATCCAGTCGCACGTGCGCACCGAATTCGAGACCTACCGGATGGCGGGCGTGGAAGCAGCGCAGCGGCTTTCCGCCCTGACCGATGGCGTGGTGCGCGTGCTGTTCGATTATGCCGTGCAAGAGATGACAGCGGGCGGGAGGCTGACGGACCCCGTCGCGATTGCGGCCACCGGTGGTTACGGCCGAACCATGCTGGCGCCGTTCAGCGACATCGACCTGCTGTTCCTTGCCCCAGACATGCCTGCGCCGGCGACGCTGCGCGTGGTCGAATACATGCTATATTTCATGTGGGACCTCGGGCTGAAGGTTGGGCATGCCACCCGATCCATCGGGCAATGCCTGATCGATGCGACCGAAGATCTCACCATCCGCACTAGCCTGCTAGACGCGCGCCTGCTGATCGGCGATGCCGCGTTGTTCGAGATGTTTCTCGCCGAATTCGAGGCGGCGCAGACGTTGGCGGGGGCTGCCTCGTTCGTCGCCGGCAAGCAGGCCGAGCGTACCGCGCGGCATCGTCGGTTTGGCGAGAGCGCGTTCCTTGTGGAGCCGAACATCAAGGAAGGGCGCGGCGGGCTGCGCGACCTGCAGACCCAATACTGGCTGGTCCGCGCGGCCTATGGCGCCTGCTCGCCGAGCGAGATCGTGGCCGGGCGCTTCGGTCTCCTGGAACCACAGGAACTGCGCCGTTTGCGGCGGTCATGGGACTTCCTGTGGACCGTCCGCTTTCACATGCATTACGTCTCGGGCCGTTCCGAGGACCGGCTGACATTCGACCTGCAGCCGGTTGTCGGCGCCCGCATGGGCTACACGCGGCACGGTGTGCAGGATGGCGTCGAGCGTTTTATGCGCCACTACTTCCTGACGGCGCGCGACGTGACACGGCTCACCATGGTGCTGGAGCCCGTGGTGGTGCGCCACACGATGGGCGAGCCCGCCGTGCAGGTCGAGACCGATCGGGCCCTGCTGGACGCCGGTTTCGTTCTTGCCGACGGACAGATCATGCCGGTGCGCAGGCAGGATTTCGACGACGAACCGATCCAGATGCTGCGCATGCTGAAGCTTGCTCGCGACCGGCGGCTGAACCTGCATCCGCTGGCGCTCCGAGCACTCATCCGGCACGAGCGACGCGCCGTCGTGCTGCGCGGAAACCTTGCTGCGGGCGCGATCTTTCTCGATTTGCTATGCGGACAGGATCCCGACGGCAAGCCCGATGGTGCGCGCTGGTTGCAGGTTATGAACGAGAGCGGAATTATCGGCCGGCTGCTGCCCGACTGGGCGCGGATCGTCGGCCAGATGCAATTCGACTCCTACCACATCTTCACCGTGGACGAGCACACGATCGAAGCGGTGCGCATCCTGAATACGCTCGAGCGCGGCAAGCTTGCCGACGTCGCGCCAATCGCAAGCGGGCTGATCGAGGATCTGCAATCGCGCCGCGCGCTCTACATGGCGATGTTGTGCCACGATATCGCGAAAGGCCGTGGTGGCGATCATTCGATCCTCGGCGCCGAAGTGGCGAGCCAGGTTGGGCCGCAACTCGGGTTGTCGGCGGAGGAAACCGAGACGGTGTCGTGGCTCGTGCTGCATCATTTGTTGCTCAGCCAGACAGCATTCAAACGCGATATCGACGACCCGAAAACGATTTTCGACATTGCCGAGGCGATCCAGTCGCCCGAACGGCTGAAGCTGCTTCTGGTGCTCACGGTCGCCGATATGCGCGCAGTTTCGCCGCGGGTTTGGAACGGCTGGAAAGCGACACTGCTGCGCGAGATCTATGCGCGGATCGCGGAAGTGCTGGCAGGGGGCCTTGCGACAACGGAACGCGACGTCAGGGTGGCGCGCGCGCGCGAGGCGGCCGAAGAGATTATGGTGCGGGAAGGCTGGAGCGACAAAGACCGCGCGTTCTTCCTGGCACTTGGTTATCCGGGCTACTGGCTGTCGTTCGATCCTGAGACG
>CAZZVF010000300.1:0-4248 GCA_964657355.1 uncultured Buchnera sp. | reverse complement strand
ATCAACGCCGGAGACGTGAAGTCACACGTTCACATTCGTTTGTAGGAACTGGCATATTCTTTGTGGGAACTGGTTCTTCACGCCCTCCTCTTTGAATAGTGTTCAGCTGGTTCGCAGCGTATAGGCGTTCGTGGAGCTGCCTGGGGAATGGCCGCCGCTGCTGTTTAGCGCACAAGGATTAATCCCCGGTGAACGGAATCGCGTAGTTCAGGCGTTTAGGTCGATGCCGAAGCGGGTACGGATGCGTTTCAGGGATGGGGCCATGAGGGCTTTGACTTTGGTGTCGAACGAGCGGCCGAGCGCCTTGTAGTCGTCGTGCCACGAGAAGTTCTTGCCGCGTGCAGTGGCCAGATCGCGATCGTGGCTCCCCGAGGCATACCAATCCATCGCGCGCAGATAATCTGGTTTGTAGGTTATGCCAAGGGCTCGGCAAAGCTGGATTGTTGTTTTTTCGGGCTCCTTTACCAGGTCCTCCAGACGCAGTGTCATGTCGTAGCGCGCGGCAGGGTGCGCGATAAGGTTGTAGTATGTTGCTAGATCTTCCGCGATCGGCATGGCTTCTTCGCGGATGAGTCTGGCGCGCGAGATGAGGACATTACGCCATGCGCGCAGGATGAGCAGATCCTGGCTGAGCGGAAAAGTTGTTTGCACGCAGCGCCACCACCAGGCGTATGGAAACGGGTACGGGTCGGATGCATAAGCGCGGTCTTCCTCGGTAATCAGGTTGTCCCAGACAATGGTGTTTGGAATGCCGCCGAGTTTCTGGCACCAGCTTGGCTTGCTGCTGGCGAGCAAAGCGGTGTAGGCCGCGTGGACTGCGCGGATTGGGGCGCGGTTGTCATTTGGCAGGCCGGTTACTTCCTTGTCGTGGCTTGCAAGCATGGTTTCTCCGCCACGGAAGCTGTGGAAAAGCAGCCCCATGGGCTCGTTGCAGACCTGAATGAAGCCGGTTGCCCCAAGCAGATTCTGCAGCAGGGTTGTCCCGGAACGCCCAAAACCGTGGATGTTGATGGGCGCCATCAAGTTGGTAGCGTTCGGCATTTCTGTTACGGTAACGTAATGCGTCGGCGCTTGCAAGGATCGTTGTCAGCGGAAATCCCGGGTGGGCACGCGGAGGTCGGGAACGTAGATGTCCCTGATCCTGCGGCCTCCTAGACTCGTGCCTTCGCGCGGATCGGGTGTGCCGCCATGTTTGGCTTCATCGCCACGGCCGGTGGTCAATGGAAAGTTTTCATCGCGGGCGCCAACGCTTTTCAGAAGCGTGGAAAGATCGGTGAGGGTTTCGGCAATGACGTGTATGACGCCGCCTTCCTTTTGCAGGCGCCCCCGACAGCCGACCATGCCTGCGGACAGGATGAGCCGGCGCTGTTGCTCAAATATCTTTGGCCAGACGATAAGGTTTGCGTGGCCCGTTTCGTCCTCGATGGTCATGAACATGACGCCGCGCGCACTGCCGGGCTTTTGGCGTACGAGTACGATGCCCGCCACCGTGACAAATCGTCCGTCGGGGAGAGTATTCAACTTTTCTGAGGTAATGATGCCATCTTTTGCAAGGTCGGAGCGAAGAAAGGAGACTGGGTGTTGGCGGAGGGAGAGTCCGATGCTCCGGTAATCTTCCACCACCTCACGGCCCGGCAGCATTTTCTGCACGGCGGTTTCCTGTTCCAGAATTGTTTCGGGATTTGCGAATAACGGAAGCTCGTTGTCATGCAGCGCCCGAATGGCCCAGAGCGCCTCGCGGCGATTATGGCCGAGGCTGGCAAAGGCGTCCGCTTCCGAGAGCCGCTCCAGAGCTGCAATGGGAATATTTCCGCGGCGTTGGAGATCTTCGATAGTATCGTAGGGTGTTGCCGCACGATGGACGACGAGAGCTGCGCCATTTTTTTCGGCGAGGCCTTTGACCATGCGCAGGCCGAGACGCACTGCGAAAAACCGTCGATCTGTTGGCTCAAGCGTACAGTCCCAGCGGCTGTTGTTGATACAGGAGGGGCGGATTTCAACGCCGTGCTGCTTGGCATCCCGCACGATCTGCGCGGGAGCGTAGAAGCCCATCGGCTGCGCGTTCAGGAGTGCCGCGCAGAAAATATCGGGATGATGGCATTTCATCCACGAGCTTGCATAGGCGATGAGTGCGAAGCTTGCAGCGTGGCTCTCGGGAAAGCCGTAGCTGCCGAAGCCCTCGATCTGCTTAAAAGTACGTTCGGCAAATTCGCGGGGATAGCCGCGTCTGGTCATGCCCTCGATGAGTTTGTCCTGAAAGCGGCTTACGCCTCCGGTAAGCTTGAAGGTTGCCATGGAGCGGCGGAGTTGGTCGGCTTCGCTGGCAGAGAATCCAGCACAGACGATGGCGACACGCATGGCCTGCTCCTGGAAGAGCGGAACGCCGAGTGTCTTGCCAAGAACGGATTCAAGTTCTGGTGTTGGATACTCGGCTTTCTCCAATCCTTCCCTGCGGCGCAGATAGGGGTGTACCATATCGCCCTGGATAGGACCCGGACGCACGATGGCGACTTCTATGACGAGATCGTAGAAGGTTTTGGGCTTCATGCGCGGCAGCATGGACATCTGCGCACGGCTTTCGATCTGGAACGTGCCGAGCGTGTCGGCGCGCTGGATCATGGCGTAGGTTGCTGCATCTTCCTGAGGAATGGTTGCAATTTCCAGCCGCTCGCCGCGATACGTTGCCAGCAGATCGAAGGCTCGGCGCATGCAGCCAAGCATGCCGAGACCGAGTACATCGACTTTCATGAAACGCAACGTGTCTATATCATCCTTGTCCCACTCTATGACTTGCCGGTCTGCCATGGCGGCCGGCTCGATCGGGACGAGTGTGTCGAGGGGGTCGGCTGTGAGGACGAAGCCGCCCGGATGTTGCGAGAGATGGCGTGGGAACCCGATGAGTTCGCGTGCGAGTTCGAGGGTAAGGATGAGGCGGCGGTCGGACAGGTTGAGGTTCAGGGCTTCGGCGTGTTTTTCTTCCACGCCATCCTCGCTCCAGCCCCATACCTGACTGGCGAGCAGGGCAGTGATATCTTCGGTCAAGCCGAGAACTTTGCCCACTTCACGCACGGCGCCACGGGACCGGTAGCGCGCGACCGTGGCGCAAAGGGCAGCACGGTCGCGACCGTAGGTTTGAAAGATCCATTGGATGACTTCTTCGCGCCGTTCGTGCTCGAAATCGACGTCGATATCGGGTGGTTCGTGGCGTTCCGCGCTGATGAAGCGTTCGAAGAGAAGGTTGCTGTGTATGGGGTCGATGGCAGTGATGTGGAGTACGAAGCAGACGGCGCTGTTTGCGGCACTGCCGCGGCCTTGACAGAGGATTCCCTGCGAGCGTGCGAAGCGGACGATGTTGTGCACCGTGAGAAAATAGGGCGCGTAACCGAGTTCGCCGATGAGTTTCAGTTCATGGCGTAACTGGGTATCGACCTGCTGCGGGATCTTTGCCCCATAGCGTAATGCGGCGCCGTCCCAGGTGAGGATTTCGAGTTCCTGTTGTGCCGAGCAGCCTTCAATTTTCACTTCATGGGGATATTGATAGCGCAGTTCCGACAGGCTGAACCGGCAGCGTTCGGCAATTGCCTGTGCGTTGAGGATCGCTTCGGGGTGGCGGTTGAAAAGCCGTGCCATTTCACAAGGCGCCCTGAGGTGTCTGTCGGCATGGCGCTCGCGGCGAAATCCTGCATCGTCGATCGTACAGCGTTCACGTATGCAAGTTACGATGTCTTGTAGGATGCGGCGTTTTGGCGTGTGGTAGAGGACGTCACCGGTCGCGACGGTGGGAACACTTGTTGTGTTTGCAAGCCGTGCCAGTGCATCGAGGCGGACGGCGTCGCCAGGGCGCCGGCGCAGGGTCAAGGCCAGATAGGCACGGCCGGGAAAATCCTTTGCCAGTCTGGCAAGGTTGCTGCGCAGGGCTTCATCTACCGTGTCCGGCAGCAGAATTGCGAGCAGGCCTTGTGAATGTTCTGCAAGATCTTGCCAGGAGAGAAGACATTCGCCTTTGCCGGCGCGCGATTTGCCGATGCTGAGCAGGTGGCAGAGGCGTGCATAGGCTGCACGGTCTGTCGGGTAGACAAGAACGGAGAGATGATCTGAAAGATCAAGCCGACAGCCTACGATGAGGCGGATGCCCGCTTCGCCCGCACGCTGATTTGCGCGCGCAATTCCACAAAGCGTGTTGCGGTCGGTGATGGCAATGGCTTCGTAGCCGAGCAGTTTTGCCTGCGCGAACAATTCCTCGACATG
>CAZZVF010000299.1:0-4256 GCA_964657355.1 uncultured Buchnera sp. | reverse complement strand
GAAATCTACGCCGACGACGTGAAATGCAGCCACGGCGCGACGGTCGGCGAACTCGACGCCGACCAGCTTTTCTACCTCGCAAGCCGCGGCATTCCGCGCGAGGAAGCCCGCGCCATGCTGGTACGCGCCTTTCTGGCCGAAGCGATCGATATGGTCGCCCATGACGGTGCCCGCAAAATGCTGGAAACTGCATTGGAGCGTTGGTGGGAGCGCGAAGCGGCATGAACGACGCCTCTCCCCTGGCCTACCGCGAAGCCGCGCGCGCGACGTTCGACGTCGAGCGCATCCGCGCCGATTTCCCGATCCTGTCGCAACGGGTGCATGGCAAGAAGCTGGTGTTTCTCGACAGCGCCGCATCCGCCCAGAAGCCGCGCGCCGTCATCGGTGCGATGACGCATGCGATGGAGACGCAATACGCCAACGTGCATCGCGGCCTGCACTGGATGAGCGAGCGCACGACCGATGCGTATGAAGGCACCCGCGACAAGGTGGCAGCATTGCTCGGTGCCGCGTCGCGCGAGGAGATTGTCTTCACACGCAACAGCACCGAAGCCATCAACCTCGTCGCGCATAGTTTCGGACGCGCTTTGCTGCGGCCCGATCAGGCCGTGCTCATCACGGAAATGGAGCATCACGCCAACATCGTGCCGTGGCAGATGCTGCGCGATGCGACAGGGATCGAGCTCCGGGTAGCGCCAGTCACCGATGCCGGCGAACTCGACATGGAAGCGTTCGCGCAACTGCTCGACGATGGCCGCGTGGGCCTCGTCGCCGTCACGCACATGTCGAACGTGCTGGGCACGTATAATCCGGTCGAGCGCATCGCTGCACTGGCGCACGCAGCCGGCGCACGCGTACTGATCGACGGCAGCCAGGCCGTCGTTCACCGCGCCGTCGACGTGCAGGCGATCGGCGCCGATTTCTATGTGTTCACCGGGCACAAACTCTACGGCCCGACCGGCATTGGCGTGCTCTGGGCGAAGCGCGAACTGCTCGAAGCCATGCCGCCGTTCATGGGTGGCGGCGACATGATCGGCACGGTGAGTTTCGCGCGCTCCACCTGGGCGGAAGTGCCGCATAAATTCGAGGCCGGGACCCCGGCGATCATCGAGGCGATCGGCCTCGGTGCCGCCGTCGACTACGTGAACGAAATCGGCTTCGACCGTATCGCCGCGCATGAAGCGTCGCTGACCGATCATGCGATGCAGCGGCTTGGCTCCATCGAGGGCCTGCACATCGTCGGACGCGCGCAGGATCGCGGCGGTGTCATCTCGTTCACGCTGGACGGGGCACACGCGCACGATGTCGCAACCCTGCTCGACCGCAACGGGATTGCCGTGCGTGCCGGCCAGCATTGTGCCGAACCGTTGATGCGCCGGCTCGGCCTCGACAGCACGGCGCGGGCAAGTTTCGGCATCTACACGACACCGGCAGAAATCGACATGCTTGCCGACACGCTTGAGCGGGTCAGGAGCTTCTTCGCATGACGAGCCCGGACGGCGGGACGGAGTTCGCCGATGTGCGCGACCTTTATCAGGAGGTGATCCTGGATCGCGGCCGCAACCCACGCCATATGCACAGAATGGACCCGTTCGACGCCAGTGCCGCGCGCGATAATCCGATGTGCGGCGACCGCATCGAGGTGCGCGTGCGCCTGGACGGTGGCGACCGCATCGCCGACGCGGCCTTCGAAGCACGCGGTTGCGCCATCAGCCTCGCCTCGGCCGACCTGATGGCAGAGCTGGTGCCAGGCCATACGGCGGACACCATCCGGGAACTGGCAGGAGCGTTCCGTACGCTGGCGAGCACCGGAAGGCTGCCCGCCGGGCTCGATCCCGACAGCGCCGCCACTTTGGAAAAGCTCTTGCCGTTGTCAGGTGTTTCCGAATACCCGTCGCGCATCAAATGCGCCACGCTGCCGTGGAACGCTTTGCTTGCGAGCCTCGACGCACCCCGCAGCGAAACCGCGACACAGGAGGCAAGCAGTGAGCGAAACTGAGCAGACCGCGGTCGTCGGCACCTGGACGCCGGACGGAGAAGTCATCGCGAGGCCGTCCGAGGCGGCCCTGCTGGATGCGATCGCCACGATCTACGATCCGGAAATTCCGGTGAACATCTATGAACTCGGGCTGATCTACGCAGTCGATATCGGCGACGACGGCGCGGTAAAAGTCGAGATGACCCTGACAGCGCCAGGCTGCCCAAGCGCGCAGGAACTGCCGGTGCAGGTGCGCGACGCGGTGCTGGGCGTTCCCGGTGTCACCTCCGCCGATGTCGAGACCGTATGGGATCCGCCGTGGGACCCGAGCCGGATGACCGAAGAAGCGCGTCTTGCCTTGAACATGTTCTAAGAGGACGGACAGCAAATCTCATGTCTGACACACAGAACAACGTGACTGCCGCACCCCGCGCCCGTCGCGCATTACCACCTCTGATGTCGCTCTCCGATGCTGCTGCCGACCGCCTGCGTGCACTCTATGAAAATGGCTCGGGCCGGCTGCTGCGCATCAGCGTCAACACGAAAGGCTGCTCCGGCCTCGCCTACGATATGAGCTGGGTCGAAGCGCCAGGACCGGGCGACGAAGTCGTGCGCGACCGCGACCTCACCGTCCTGGTGGATCGCAAGGCAAGCCTGTTCCTCATCGGCACGATCATGGACTATGAGCAAAAGTCGCTGTCGTCCGGCTTCACCTTCACGAACCCGAACGAGAAAGGCCGCTGTGGCTGCGGCGAAAGTTTTCACGTTTAAACGCAGAAAATTCTGGCGCCTTTGCTTAGGCAGCACTCCACCGGTACTCGCCATCCTGCGCACCAAGATTCCGGATCCTCGCCTCACGCTCCAGCTTGTCGAGATGCGCCTCGATCGTAAGCTGCGCCGCACGCTGAAGGTGCTGCGCCAGGCCGCTATAAAGCAGGCCCACAATGTCCGCCGAGCTCCGTGGCCCGGTTCGGACAACGCCCAATATCGCAGCCTCGCGCGATGCACGATGCGACAACATGGCCCGGACCAGCGCACGCGGATCGGGCAATGCCGGCCCATGCCCGCATAAATACAGCGAGTCCTCGCGCGCAAGCAGCCTGCGCAGTCCGTCCATGTAGGCGCCCATGTCGCCATCCGGCAGCGCCACCATGCTCGTATTCCAGGACATGACGTGGTCGCCCGTGAACAGCACGCCATCGCCGCGCGCGAAGCAGAGATGGTCGGAAGCGTGGCCCGGCATATGCAGCACGGCCAGGCTCCCAACCGTGTCGCCCTCGGATATTCCGCGATCCGGTAAGAATTCCTTAGCCCATGGCCTGTTAAACCCGACGACGGGAGCGTTCGTCGCCGCCCGCAGACCGGGCACGCCCGCAACATGGTCCGGGTGCGTATGCGTGACGAGTATCTGCCGGATCCGGCCGACGGCCGCCTGCACTATGGCCGAACGATGCGCCTCGTCCGCCGGACCGGGGTCGATGACGGTGATGCCGGCCGGTTCCTCCACCAGCCAGGTGTTGGTGCCGTGGTAGGTCATCGGGCCGGGATTGCGTGCCACGATGCGCTTGATGCCCGGGGCCGCTTGCGTCGGCACGCCATAAGGCGGGGCAGGCTCGGTGAGAAAGGCCATGGGCTCCGCATAGGCGGTCGCGGGCTCCCGATCCAGGTTGTGCGCTGCAAAAACCGCGTCTAGCCAGATCGCGACCGCTCGCGCATGGTGCGGCCAACGCCGGCCACCACGAATGGGCCGCAGCAACCAGAATGCGCCCCAAATCGCGGGCGCCGGGAGGAGCGCGCTTGAAAGCCATCGTCTGCCACGAATTTGGCCCCATCGAGCAACTCTCCTGGGAAGAACGCCCGGATCCCGTAGCCGGTGCAGGCGAGGTGCTGATCGAAATCCGCGCCGCCGGCGTGAACTTCCCGGACGGCCTGATGGTGCGCGGCGAATACCAGGTGAAGCCGCCGCACCCGTTCACCCCCGGCAGCGAAATCTCCGGCGTGGTGCGCGCAGTGGGCGAAGGCGTGTCCAACTTCGCACCCGGCGACCGGGTGGTTGCCATGTGCGGCCTGGGCGGTTTTGCGGAAATGGCGGCCGTCACCGCCGACCGCGTGCTGAAAATCCCCGACGCGTTGAGCTTCGAGACCGCCTCCGGCTTCATGCTCGTCTACGGCACATCCCTGCATGGCGTGGCCGACAAAGGCCGCCTGAAAGCGGGCGAGACACTGCTGGTGCTGGGCGCCGCCGGCGGCGTCGGCCTCGCGGCCGTCGAGATCGGCA
>CAZZVF010000298.1:0-4262 GCA_964657355.1 uncultured Buchnera sp. | reverse complement strand
GTCGAACATCGCCGACCAAAGAAATTTCATCGTGTAGGCGAGGCCGAGGAGCGAGGTCAGGCCAATATCGTGCAGCGACAGGTGAAAGTCGGTGAACCATTGCTGCAGCGTGAAGATGGTCAGCGGCAGCGGCAGGCCGCTCGCAAAGCCGAAGCCCAGCATGATGGCGAGCAGACGCCGCCCGCCGTCCGGACGCACATGGCCGGTGACATCGGTGGCCGGGGTCTGCGTCACTGCAGGCGGATCGCCCCCCTGCCCGCAAGATCGCGCAGCATGTCCACGACGTCCGACGCAATGGCCTCGGCGGGCGCGTCGAAGCGGGCGGCGAGTTCCTCTGCGATGGCGGTTATGCTGCGCACGCCGTCCACCAGCTTGAGGATCTCCACCGCGTGCTCGTCCGGCACGAACATGCGTTCAGGCCCAAGCAACACCCAGTTGCCGCGCACCTTGTCGAAGCGGAACTTCATGCCCGTGTTGAAGCGCGGCACGCTTTCGGGGGCGATAGCGACGGTTCCGCTCATGGAGGTCCGCTCAAGGGAGGCTCTTCAAGGCGAGTGACGCATCAGGTCGGCACGAAGGCGCCGGGCGGCGGCAAGGCGGGCACGACATAGGCGTGGTGCAGCGCATCGAGCTGCGACCACAGCACGTCGCACTTGAACCGCAGCGCCGCCAGCACCGCCTGCTGTTCCGCCGGTGTGCGGGCATGCTGTTGAACGTAGGCCAGGGCAAAATCGGAATCGCGCGGCGCCTGGGTCAGGCGGGGAGTGAAATAGGCCAGCGTCTCGTTGGTGATCCAGTCGTAGTTCGCCAGCATGCCCGAGACGCGTTCGGCGATGATGTTCGGCGAGAACATTTCGGTGAGCGAGGACGCGACCGCCTCGAGCACGCTGCGGTCCCGCACGAAGGCGACGTAGGCATCGACCGCGAAACGCGTGGTCGGCAGGATACCGGCGCCGCTCTCGACATAGGCTGCATCGAGCCCGATTCCTTCCGCGAGCTTCATCCAGCGCGCCACCCCGCCGGTGCCCGGTGCGTCCCCGTCATGGTCGACCAGGCGACGGCGCCATTCGCGGCGCAGTTCCGCAGTCGGCAAGCGTGCGAGCAGGGTCGCATCCTTCACAGGAATGCTGCTCTGATAGTAGTAGCGATTCAGCGCCCAGGCCTGCACCTGGCCTCGGTTCAGCTCGCCGTCATGCAGCAGGCGATGAAACGGATGCAGGTTGTGATAGCGCTCAGCGCCGACGGCACGCAGCGCATCCGCCAGGTCTTCCGGTGAAAGCGACGCATCGGTCAGCATGGTGTCCTCCAGCCGCAAGTTTGAGCCTGCCGCGTGGGCGGGTCAAACCCTCAAGCTGGAAGCCGGCCACTCTGGCGGCCGGCTTCCGCGCAGATCAGTTGCCACCGTCCATCACTCGGCGGCAATGCGGCGGCTGAGGTCGCTGTGCTTGCGGTATTCCTGCTGCCACTCGGTGGGACCGTTGGAGGCGCCGACCTGCACCGCCGTCACCTTGTATTCAGGGCAATTGGTCGCCCAGTCGGAGAAGTCGGTGGTAATGACGTTGGCCTGCGTCATCGGGTGGTGGAACGTCGTGTAGACCACGCCCGGCGCCACGCGGTCGGTGATCAGCGCACGCAGCGTCGTCTCGCCGGCACGGCTCGACAGCCGCACCCAGTCGCCATCGCGTATGCCGCGGTTTTCCGCATCATGCGCGTGGATCTCGAGCCGGTCCTCCTCGTGCCACATCGAGTTCGCCGTCCGTCGTGTCTGCGCACCGACATTGTACTGGCTGAGGATGCGGCCCGTGGTGAGCAGCAGCGGGAAGCGCGGCCCCGACCGCTCCTCGGTGGCGACGTACTCGGTGATCATGAACCGGCCGAGGCCGCGCACGAAGTGGTCGATATGCATGACCGGAGTGCCGGAAGGTGCCTCGTCGTTGCACGGCCACTGGATCGAGCCGAGCTCGTCGAGCCGCTTGTAGGAGACTCCGGCAAAACTCGGCACAAGGCGAGCGACCTCGTCCATGATCTCGCCCGGATGCGCGTAAGTGCCGATGTTCACACCGAGCGCATCGGCCAGGCGCAACGTCACCTCCCAGTCCGCCAGTCCCGGGATCGGCGGCATGACGCGGCGCACGCGGTTGATGCGGCGCTCGGCATTGGTGAACGTGCCATCCTTTTCAAGGAACGTGGTGCCCGGCAGGAATACGTGCGCGTAATTGGCTGTCTCGTTCAGGAAAAGATCCTGCACGACGACACATTCCATCGCCTTCAGGCCGGCAATGACGTGCTTCGCATCGGGGTCGGACTGCGCGATGTCCTCGCCCTGCACGTAGAGGCCCTTGAACGTGCCGTCGACCGCCGCATCGAGCATGTTGTTGATGCGCAGCCCAGGGTCGGGATCCAGCGACACGCCCCAGTCATGCGAGAACGTGGCACGGACATCGTCGTCGCTGACGTGACGATAGCCCGGCAGCTCGTGCGGAAAGCTGCCCATGTCGCAGCTGCCCTGCACGTTGTTCTGACCGCGCAGCGGGTTCACGCCGACGCCGGGCTTGCCGATGTTACCGGTTGCCATCGCCAGGTTTGCGATCGCCATCACGGTCGTGGTGCCCTGGCTGTGCTCGGTGACGCCAAGGCCATAGAAGATCGCAGCATTGCCGCCGGTGGCGTAAAGCCGCGCCGCCTTGCGGATGAGATCGGCCGGCACGCCGGAAACCTTCTCGACCGCCTCCGGGCTATTCTGCGGCTCGAGCACGAACTCCACCCAGCCGGCAAATTCCGCCATGTCGCAACGCTCGCGCACGAACGCCTCGTTCACCAGGCCTTCCGCCACGATGACATGCGCCAGCGCCGTCACGATCGCCACGTTGGTGCCGGGCTTCAGCGCCAGATGGAGCGCCGCCGAAACATGCGGGCTGCGCACCAGATCGATGCGCCGCGGATCGACCACGATGAGTTTCGCACCTGCCCTCAGGCGCTTCTTCATGCGCGAGGCAAAGACCGGATGGCCGTCAGTCGGGTTGGCACCGATGACGAGCATGACGTCGGTCTGTTCGACGCTGTCGAAATCCTGCGTCCCGGCGGACGTGCCATAGGTCTGCGACAGGCCGAAACCAGTCGGCGAGTGGCACACGCGGGCGCAGGTATCGACGTTGTTGTTGCCGAAACCGGCGCGCACCAGCTTCTGCACGAGATAGGTTTCCTCGTTGGTGCAGCGGGAAGACGTGATGCCGCCGATCGACGAACGGCCGTAATTTGCCTGGATGCGCTTGAACTCCGAGGCGGCATGGTCAAGCGCCTTGTCCCAGGTCACCTCCTGCCAGGGATCGTCGATGTTGGCGCGGATCATCGGCACGGTGACGCGCTCGCGATGCGTGGCGTAGCCCCAGGCGAAACGCCCCTTCACGCAGCTATGGCCGTGATTCGCCTTGCCTTCCTTGTAGGGCACCATGCGGACAAGTTCGGAGCCCCGCATCTCCGCCTTGAACTGGCAGCCGACACCGCAATAGGCGCAGGTGGTGACGACCGAGTGTTCGGGCGTGCCGATTTCGACAACTTTCTTTTCGATCAGCGTTGCCGTCGGGCAGGCCTGCACGCAGGCGCCGCACGACACGCACTCGCTGCTCATGAACGGCTCGTTCTGGCTCGCCGCCACGCGGCTGGTGAAGCCGCGGCCGTCGATGGTCAGCGCGAAGGTGCCCTGCACTTCCTCGCACGCCCGTACGCAGCGGCTGCACACGATGCATTTCGAAGGATCGTAGTCGAAATAGGGATTCGAGACGTCCTTCCTGGATTTCAGGTGGTTGGCGCCCTCGTAGCCGTAACGCACGTCGCGCAGGCCGACGTCACCCGCCGCATCCTGCAACTCGCAATCGCCGTTCGCAGCGCAGGTCAGGCAGTCGAGCGGATGGTCGGAGATATACAGCTCCATCACGCCGCGGCGCAGCCGGCGGAGGCGCTCGTTGCTCGTCGTCACCTTCATGCCCGGTGCGACCAGCGTCGTGCACGACGCTGGCGTGCCGTTGCGGCCTTCGATTTCCACCAGGCAGAGCCGGCATGATCCGAAAGCGTTCAGCGAGTCCGACGCGCAAAGCTTCGGCACCTTCACGCCGGCGAGCGACGCAGCCCGCATGACGGAGACGCCGTCCGGCACCGTCACATCGAACCCGTCGATGCTGAGAGTCACCTGCTTCTCGGAGGCGACTTCCGGCGTGCCGTGATCGGCTTCCATGATAAGGGACATCGTCATGCTCCTACTCGGC
>CAZZVF010000297.1:0-4283 GCA_964657355.1 uncultured Buchnera sp. | reverse complement strand
ATTAAACTCGAGCGTTCAGGAGGCGACAAATCCATGCCTCGATATAATGCTTTAGGCGATTGGCTCAAATCCCGAGCGTACGGGGTACGATGGGGGAAGTTCAACTATGAACAAATTTGATCCCCTAGGCGCCTCGCCCGGAACAATGCGGCAAGGCGAGATCTATGTCGGGGGCATGCAGCAAAAGCAGTCACCAAGCGTCCCTTCAGGCCAAGATCTGCTGGAGGAACGTGCTAGAGCCGTTATGTCCGAGGTCGCCTTCGCTTACGTAGCGGGAGGCGCAGGCCGCGAGAGTACCATGCGCCATAACCTTGAGGCCTTTAATCGTCACAGGATTGTGCCGCGCATGCTTCGCGACGTCGGGACGCGCGATATGTCGATCGAACTCCTTGGCAAACGCCGCCCGCATCCGATCCTCGCCGCTCCGATTGGCGTTCAGGAACTTGCGCATCCAGATGCTGATCTCGCGACGGCGCGAGCGTGTCGCGGACTTTCAGTCCCGCTGATCATCTCGAACCAGGCAAGCCATCCAATGGAGGCGATTGCTTCGGCCCTGGGAGACGCGACGCGCTGGTTCCAGCTTTACTGGGGCAAATCGGACGCCTTGGTCGCCAGCCTGGTGCACCGCGCTGAAGCGTCAGGTTGCGAAGCTCTTGTCGTGACACTCGACACCGCCCTGCTCGGCTGGCGAACGCGAGATCTCGATCTATCCTACTTGCCGTTCCTCGAAGCAAAGGGCATCGCACAATACACTTCTGATCCCGCTTTCCGAGCTATGCTTGGTTCGGACGACAAAGACCTCAGGGCGGCCAGCCTGCTGTTTATGGCAACCTACTCGAATCCGGCAGTTACCTGGGAGCGATTGAGCTTCCTGCGTCAGCACTCCAGACTGCCCATCTTGTTGAAAGGCATTACGCATCCGGAGGACTGCGAACTCGCGATATCCGCGGGCATGCAGGGCATCATCGTTTCGAACCACGGAGGCCGGCAGGTCGACGGCGCAATCGGAGCGCTCGATGCGCTGAAAGGAATTGTCGACCGGGCCGCTGGTAGAATCCCTGTGCTTTTCGATAGCGGCATTCGCGGCGGAGCAGACATCTTTAAGGCGTTATGCCTAGGCGCCACGGCCGTATGCATAGGCCGCCCTTACGTTTACGGCCTGGCAATCGCAGGTGAAGTCGGCGTTCGGTCCGTTTTCCAGAACCTGCTGGCTGAACTCGATCTGACGATGGGCCTAGCGGGCTGCAAGACTATCGCCGAGGCGGGAGCCGGCTCACTTCAGAGCTTCAGTTAGACGTTTATCCAGGAAACGGGTCACTGCAAGCTCCTGCTCGGACAACCCGAGCGTCGGTTCCTCTAACACAGCGCCGGTCTTCGCTTTGAGACCTTCCAGCAACGACCCGTCGACATAACCTTCGAAAATTGCTGGGTGGATATAGCACTTCCGGCAAATGCTCGGTGTGTTCCCGAGCAGACCAGCCACAGTTTCGACTGCACGTAGGACGTTCTTCTTGGCCCGCGCGTCATTGTCAAAAACCTCACACTCGGCAAGCGCGATAGCAGCGAGGTTTGTCGCCGCCCAAGTCCGAAAATCCTTTGCAGTAATGTCTTCACCAGAGACCGTTCGCAGATAGTCGTTTACATCGTCCGAACTGATCGTGCGCCGCTCTCCGCCTTTGTCAAGATACTGAAAAAGCTCTTGCCCTCGGATATCTTGAAGACGCTTGACGATCCCAGCCAGCCGACGATCCTTGAGCTCAATATGCCGCTGGATCCCGTGCTTGGCACGGAAATCAAACTCAACCACGGTACCCTTAACTTTAGCATGGCGACGACGCAGCGTTGTCAGACCAAAGCTCTTATTGGTCTTGGCATATTCCTCATTGCCGATCCTAGCTAATGTGCGCTCCAGGAGACGAACAATCGCTGCCAGCACCTTTTGCCGTGGCAGACCCGGAAGCGATAAATCCTTGTCCACCGCCTTTCTGATAATCGGAAGCTTTCGGCCGAAAATCAGCATCTTCCCGTATTTTGCTTCGTCGCGCGTGGTCCGCCATCGCGGGTGATACCGATACTGTTTTCTGCCTCGGGCATCGCGGCCGACCGCCTGAAG
The DNA here is from genome assembly GCA_964657355.1 of uncultured Buchnera sp. GTDB lineage: Bacteria > Pseudomonadota > Alphaproteobacteria > Acetobacterales > Acetobacteraceae > BOG-908. Next base: position 2,170 of record CAZZVF010000297.1, on the reverse strand, counting down.
GTGGCCATTTGGATCACGACAAATCCACACATCCGTGTAAGCGGGTGGGATCGCCAACTTCCTGATACGGGCGATAACCCTCTCGTCCGTAATTTTCTTGCCGGCCGGCAAAAAAAATTCAAAACCATCCTTTGTGGCCTTACGGGTGATCCCCGGCTTTTCGTCGGTTACATAATGAAGATGCGCCGCCTCGGCCGCTTCCTCGGGTGTTTGGGCCGTCTCGACGCTCGCTGACACCGCAATAACCTTCCTTCGAAATCCGTTAACCGGCCAGTGTTCCAGCGGTTCCGCGGCTTCGAGCGATTGGTCTCGAGACGCATTCTTGCGTCGCAGTCACTAGTCGTCGTTCGTTCGACGGACGAGCACGTCGCGCTTCCCTACGTGGTTTGCCGCGCTGACGATGCCTTCCTTTTCCATCTGCTCGATCAGCTTCGCGGCACGATTGTAGCCAATCGAGAGGTGCCGTTGGATGAAGCTGGTGCTGGCCTTACCCTCGCGCGCGACGACTGCAACGGCTTGATCGAAGAGGGCATGCTCCCCCCCTTCCCCGCCGACGAGACCATTCAGCAGAGCTGCACCAGTGCCTTCATCGTCCTGCGGCTCGGTCACCTCATCGAGGTAGGCAGGCTCGCCTTGTTCACGCAGGAAGGCGACGACGTCTTCCACTTCCCGGTCGGTCACTAACGGACCGTGCACCCGCGTGATTCTGCCACCGCCGATCATATAAAGCATGTCACCATGCCCCAGGAGCTGCTCGGACCCTTGCTCACCAAGGATGGTGCGGCTGTCGAACTTCGAAATGACCTGGAAACTGATACGGGTTGGAAAATTTGCCTTGATGGTGCCGGTAATGACGTCGACGGACGGCCGCTGGGTCGCCATGATCACGTGTATGCCGGCAGCGCGAGCCATTTGCGCCAGCCGCTGCACCGCAGCTTCGATCTCTTTGCCGGCCACCATCATGAGATCGGCCATCTCGTCGATGACAACAACGATGAACGGCAATGTCTCAAGGGTAAGCGGCTGTTCCTCGAAAGTTGGGCGGCCAGTCTCGCTGTCGAAGCCGGTTTGAACGCGGCGGCTGATCACCTCGCCTTTGGCACGAGCCTCTTCCACTCGCTCGTTGTAGCCGCCGACGTTTCTCACCCCGAGCTGGCTCATGGCGCGGTACCGCCGTTCCATTTCGCGCACCGTCCACTTGAGTGCGGACACCGCTTTCGCCGGCTCGGTGACGACGGGAGCCATAAGATGCGGAATGCCTTCGTAAACCGAGAGCTCCAGCATCTTCGGGTCGATCAGGATCATCCGGCATTGATCCGGGCTCAACTTGTAAAGCAGCGAGAGGATCATCGCGTTGATACCGACCGACTTACCCGAGCCAGTGGTGCCGGCGATGAGGAGGTGAGGCATTCTAGCCAGGTCGCTGATTACCGGCGCACCCGAGATGTCCTTGCCGAGTGCAAGCGGCAGGCGTCCCTGATGGCGATTCCAGTCGTCCGCCTCCAGCAACTCCGATAAGAACACGGTCTCACGACGCTGATTCGGCACTTCAATGCCGATGACGTTCCGGCCTGGAACGGTCGCGATCCGTACTGCCGTCACAGACAGGCTTCGCGCGACGTCGTCAGCCAGGCCGATGACGCGGGCGCTTCTGATACCGGGCGCGGGCTCGAGTTCATACAAAGTGACGACCGGCCCTGGCCGGATATCGTTGATTGCTCCTTGCACGCCGTAATCCGCCAGCACCGACTCCAGCAGGCGCGCATTGTTCTGCAGCGACTCGTCACTTGGGCCTGAAGCGCCACGCGGAGGCGCGGATTTCAGGAGGCTGTTAGGTGGAAAACGCCAACTCGAATCCTCAAGCGGCAGACTCTCCTGGCGGGCAGTTGGAGGACGCCTTTCCTGAGCGGAGACGCGTGCGCGGGCAGCACTCTTCAGTAAGGGAGCAACCGGAGCAGGCTGGCGCTCCGGGCTCACCGATCGCTTGGGAGCAGGCTTCGTGACGGTCTCCGCCATTGGCTCGGTGCGGCGCCAAGGTGCCTCATCCTCGGGCGGGTCGCCTTCCAGGTCAGCGCCACCTTTGAACGAAGGTGCCACACGGGACGTCACCCTCTGAACAGCATCGGCAACATAGTAGCCACCGACGGCGCCCGCGCGCGCTGCAACAGCT
>CAZZVF010000296.1:0-4294 GCA_964657355.1 uncultured Buchnera sp. | reverse complement strand
CTGCGCTCGTGATTTGCTGCTGCGGTTGCGTCATGAAGCCGACCCACGCGCGCGCTTTCAGGTCGGCGCTCGGTGCGTAGTCATAGGTCAGCTTGCCTTCGAACTCGGGCACGTTGTGACCGGAAGCAGTGCCAGACAGGGCGGAGCCTTCATAGGTGCTGCCTGCAACATTGTCGCTTCCGGCGAAGTCGAACTCGTTGAGCGGCTGGAACGCGCCCACGGTCACCTGGAAGCCCGCGAAGATCGGGCTGATATAGGTGATCTGCGGCATGAAGTCGGTGTAGATGTAACCGAGGCCGATGCGGCCCAGCGAGGTGTTCGCAGGATCCGCGTTGCCGCCGGTCGCACCGACGCTCAGCAGCGTCGCATCGCTTAGGATCGCGTCGGAGCCGTAGATGCCGATGTCGCGGCCGATCTTAATGGTGCCGAACGATTTCGTGCCGACGGTCAGATACGTCTTACGAAAGTCGACGCCGGCAGTGCCGAGGGCGGTCGCGTTGCCGCCGTTGTTCGCGTTCAGAGCGCCGACACTGGCCGAGTCGATGCCGGGATAGACGCCGAACACTGCTGCGACGTCGATGCCGTCCTGCGTCGTGCTGGCGGATGCGATGAAGGCGCCCGGCAGCAGGCCGTTACGAATGGCTGACGAGTCGAAGCCGCTGGCATCGGCAAGTCCGCCGCCAACCGCCGTGCTCGCGCCATGATCCGCGCTGCTGTAGGTGTAGAATCCGTTGACGATACCTGAGAAGTTCAGATCCACCGAGCCGATCCGGATGGTGACGCCGGAGCCGAGCTTGTACGGTTCGGCATGCACGATGTCGGGGCTGTTCTGCATCTCCGTCATCATCATCTGCCCCTTCTGCAGGGCAGCCTGTGCGGCGGCGGCGCTGGCGGCGGCCGCGAGCGCGTCACGATGCGCGTCGGACATGGACTCTTCGGTCTCGACCGTCGTCGTCTGCGTCGCGCCGCGGCGGCCACGCGGAGCGCGTGCGTTATGCTGATGCTTGGCCATCAGGCTGGTATATTCGCTGTGCGTCAGGCTTCCCTTCGCCTGCAGAATGTTCAGCAGGTCGGTGTAGTCGTCGGCGAAAGCTGGTGCCGCAGTCAGCATGATCGCCGATGCAAGCAATGTTGCGCGATAAGTCTTCATCGTTCCCCCCGGGGCCGTTGTTGTCCACGGCCTCTGTCGTGTTGTCGCTTTAGTCCGGCAGCCTGGACAGCTGCCGGTCAAGGCTGCTGCGGACTGAACTCTTCTTACAAACAACGCTAGATCGACACGAAGCCGCTGGCGATTGCTTTTACGTCGTCAAGACTACTACCTTGGTATAGGCCCCTTAATCCGTTGCGTTAGAAGCATTATCTGACCGCCCGTCGACCTGTGCAATCGTCCCATTGGCAAACATGCCCCGTCGACCTCTAATGGTGCACGAGGTCGAGACACCCAGGCCAGACAAGTCGCTCAGCTTCCTGAGCACCTTAGTGGCGCATCGTCAGGCAAAGCCATGTCATACCGCGAATCAGGTGAAATAGGTCCGATAACGAGGATTTCCGGCCACAGGGCGCAAGCCGGCCGGCCGATCGCCTGGACCTCCGACGCGGCGACGCGCACGCCGAAAAATGCCGCCGTGCGGGGCGCCGGGATCACAAGCGAGTCCGGCGGTGTCGCAGCACAGGACGATCCGACAAACCATGCCGTCGAGCAGGATGGCGGTGCGGTGCTCATCGCCGACGACCATCCGCTGTTCCGCGATGCGCTCGCACAGATCGTCGCCTCGGCACTCCCGCGGGCGAGCATCGTCGAGTCGGGCAGCATCGAGGATGCCTTGGCCGCACTCGCGGCTCGCGATTTCGAACTGATCCTGCTCGACGTGAACATGCCGGGCATGAACGGCATGGCCGGCCTGCTCTCGCTGCGCAACCAGGCGCCCGCAACACCCGTCGTCATCGTTTCCGGACGCGAGGACCGCGAAACGGTGGACCAGGCGATCGGCTGCGGCGCGGCGGGCTTCATCCCGAAATCGTTGTCGCGCGACGGCATGCACAGGGCGCTCGTCGCCGTCCTTGCCGGCGAAATCAGCCTGCCGGACGATCAGGCGCCCGAAGGTGCGACCAATCACCAGGCCGCCGTCGCGTCGTTGTCGGCCCAGCAGCGCCGCGTGCTGGAAATGATTTCCGCAGGCAAGGCCAACAAGATCATCGCCTACGAACTCGCGATTTCGGAAAGCACGGTCAAGGCGCACGTCACCGCAATCCTGCGCAAACTCAACCTGCGCAGCAGGATTCAAGCCGCCCTATACGCCACCCGCCAAACTTAGCTTTAATTCTACTAGGGCGGTCATCTAGCGCGCTTGTCTGCGCTTCCGGTGCTCACGGACCATTAAGGTCCGCGGCGCTCCGGTTCTCGACAAGCACGCCAGCTGACTCGCCCTAGCGAATTTACTACGTTGGGTAGGGAAGGGGGCGGGCTTAGGCTTCAAACGGTGTGGCGCTTAGGACGTGGGTGATGAGGCTTCTTAGCCTGGCGGGTCGTACGGGTTTGTGGAGGAGGTGGTGGCCTTCGGCGGCGACTGCGGCGGTGACTTCCGGCGCGTAGTCGGCGGTGACGACGATGGCGGGCAGGTCGCCCCAGCGGCGGCGCAGCGTGGCGATGGCGTCCAAGCCGGTGGCAGGGCCGTCGAGGCGGTAGTCGGCGATGATGAGATCGGGCGGGCTCGAAAGCAGCGCGTCGGCCGGGCAGGCGGCGCCTGAAACACGCATGCCCCAGCCTTCCAGCAACACGCTCAGCGCCTGCAGCACATGCGGTTCATCGTCGATCAGCTGCACCGAACGCCCGCGCAGCGCATTGGCGCCGCTGCCGCTATCCGTGGCGGCGGCCGGGCGCAGCAGCGACACCGGCGGCTCGTCCGAAACCGGCAGCACGACGCCGAACAGGCTGCCCCGGCCCGGCACCGAACGCACCACCAGTTTGTGGCCAAGCATCCTGCACACACGCCGCACGATCGAAAGCCCAAGCCCGGCCCCGCGCTCGGTCCGGTCGCTACCCTGCGGCAGCCGGCGGAACTCCTCGAAGATCTCGTCCTGCTGGTCCTCGGGAATGCCGATACCGGTGTCCCACACACCGACCAGCACCCCGTCGGGATGGCGCAGATGGCCGACGAGAACGCCGCCGCTCGCCGTGTAGCGCAGCGCGTTCGACACCAGATTGCGCAGGATGCGGGCCAGCAACCGTGGATCGGACCGCACCACGACGTCGCCGGCGAAGGCGCGCAGCCGCAGCCGCTTGCGCGACGCGATCATGCCGTATTCCTTGCCCACCGGTCCGATCACGTCACGCAGCAAGAAGGCGCAGGGCGCCGGCGGCATCACGCCCGCATCGAGCTTTGCGATATCGAGCAGTGCGGTCAGCAGATCGTCGACCGAGTCGAGCGCCGACAAGGCATGGCGCACAAGTTCGCGGTTCTGCGCCGACAGCCGCCGTTCGCTCAATGCGGACGCGAACACACGCGCGGCGGCGAGCGGTTGCAGCAGGTCGTGGTTGGCCGCGGCGAAGAACTTCGTCTTGGAAAGATTGACCAGCTCCGCTTCGGCTTTCGCCGCCGAGATTTCCACGTTCGCGCGGCTCAGTTCCGCCGTGCGCTCCGAGACACGGCGCTCCAGCCCTTCATTGGCCTCGCGCAGCGCATCGAGGTAGCGCAGCCGTTCGGTGATGTCGGTATAGGTCGCGACATAGCCACCGTCCGGCATCAGCGAGCGCCTGATTTCGATGGTGCGTCCATCCGCCGAACGGAATTCCCGCATCGGCGACGCGGTCTCCTGCTCGTCGCCGCCATACACGAACGGCAACCCAAGCTCGTCGAGCCGGCGCCGGCACCAGGTCGAGACACTTTCGCCGGGCAGCGCCTCGTCGGTATCGGAATCGTCTCCGCTGTGCAGGAAGCTCAGGAAACCCGCGTTGCAGGCTGCAAGCTCCGCTTGCCCGCTGAACACGGAGACGCCCTGAGACAGATTATCCAGTGTCGCCTGCAGCAGAATCGATTTCACCGCGAGTTCGCGTTCCCGCCTGCGTGCCTCGTCGCGCTTGATTTCGGTGATGTCCGTGTAGAGCGACACGGTGCCGCCGCCGGCGACGCGCCGCTCGGAAACCTGCAGCCATGTGCCGTTGCGGAACTGGATGACGAACGGCTCGCCCGGTTCGCGGTGCCGCTCCATGCGCGTGCGGCCCCATTCCGGGTTGGTGCCCGCCAGCAGATCGCTCGCGAGCGCATTGTCCACCAGGTCGCCGAACGCCGTTCCA
>CAZZVF010000295.1:0-4371 GCA_964657355.1 uncultured Buchnera sp. | reverse complement strand
ACAGCATTTCGGGTGATGTTCTGAGTTTGCGCCGCGGCGTTGCGGGCGAGAGTTTTCGCGCGCTGAACGGCCGCGACCTTGCCGTGTGGGCCGAGGATCTGGTGATCGCGGATGCTTCGGGCGTGGTGTCGCTCGCCGGCGTAATGGGCGGAGAGCGCACCGGCACCGGCGAGGCAACGACGAGTGTCTTCGTCGAGTGCGCCTTGTTCGACCCGGTGCGTGTGGCGCTGGCAGGGCGGCGGCACGGGCTGGCGAGCGATGCGCGGCAACGCTTCGAGCGCGGGATCGATCCTTCTCTGTTGCCCGAGGCGCTCGACGCGGCGTGCCGGATGATCATGGATTTGTGCGGCGGCGAGGCGAGTGCCGTGTCCGAGGCGGGTGCGGAACCTTCCTGGCGCCGCCAGGCCAGTCTCCGTTTCGCCAGGCTTGCCGAGCTCGGTGGTGCCGATGTGGCACCGGGCGAGGCGTGCACGATTTTGGAGACGCTGGGTTTCGGCGTGGCCGCCCGCGATACCGAGCGTTTGACGGTCGATGTGCCGCCCTGGCGCAACGACGTGGCGGGCATGGGTCCGCTCGACCAGTTTGCCGGCATGGCGGTCGCGCGTGCGGGTGCGGCCGCGGCCGGTGCTGCGGCGATGGAGCCGGAGTGCGACCTGATCGAGGAGGTTCTGCGCATCCACGGGCTCGACCGCATCGCGGCGGTCTCGTTGCCGCGGGAAGCGGCGGTGCCGGGCCCCGCCTTGTCCGCGGCGCAGGTTCGCGGCGCGCTGGCTCGCCGGGTGCTGGCGTCGCGTGGTCTGGCCGAGTGCGTGACGACGAGTTTTACCGCGTATGAGGTCGCGGCGTGGTTCGGGCCGGCGCCGGCGGGCTTGCGGCTGAACAACCCGATTGCCGCGGACCTCGACCAGATGCGCCCCACTCCGCTCGCGATGCTGGCGCAGGCGGCGCGGCGCAACGCCGACCGGGGCGCCGAGGAGATCGCGCTGTTCGAGGTTGGCCCTGGCTACGGCGATGGCGCGGACGGGGGTGCGGTGCAGAGCCTGATTGCGGCCGGGTTACGGGCCGGGTCGGCACCGCGGCACTGGTCGGGCCAGGCGGCCCGCAATGATGCGTCGGGCCAGGCGGCGCGCAATGATGCGCTTTGGGCGAAGGCGGATTTGCTGGCCGTTCTGGCTGCCCTGGGCGTGCCGATGGAGGCTTTGAGCATCACGCCCGATGCTCCCGGCCACTATCATCCCGGTCGGTCGGGCCTCGTCCGGCAGGGACCTAAGCTTGTCCTGGCTCGATTCGGCGCGTTGCACCCTGCCCTTCTGCAGCGTCTCGGGCTCGCGGGCGATGCATGCGCATTCGAGATTTTCCTGGACAGCATTGCCGACTTGAAACGCCGGAAGCGGGCGGTCCCGGACCTGCCGGATCTGCAGCCCGTGCATCGGGATTTCGCCTTCGTCGTCAAATCCGACGTTCCGGCCGATCAGGTGTTGCGTGCGGCCCGTGGAGCGGACCGTTCGCTCATTTCACGCGTCGGGCTCTTCGATGTTTTCGAGGGAGGCACGTTGCAGAAAGGTTACAAGTCGCTCGGCATCGAGGTTGTATTCCAGCCGCGCGAGCGAACATTGACCGATAGCGAAATCGATGCGGCAAGTGCCAGGGTCGTGGACGCCGTTGTCAAAACGACCGGCGGCCAGCTACGCTGATCACAGGTGCCGGTGACAGTGATCACAGGTGTCGGTGACAGTGATCGGCTCCGGCGATGCGTGACGCGATCGGAGATCGACACGGCTGTGGAGATGCGGCGACCTGGTGGCCGCCGGGACAGTTTTCAGCAAAGGCGGCGCAGGTGATCCTGGAGCATGGCTCCGGCAAAGTTCGGTCAGACACTCCGGCCGGCCCCGCGATGCGGGAGACCACGGCGCTGGCGCACGATCTGAACAACGTGTTTACGGTCATCCTCGGTGGCGTGGCATTGGCCGACCGGCATGTGGCCGGCAATGCGCGGCTGGTCGCCTTGCTCGAGAACATGCGCATGGCGGCTGAACGTGGCGCGTGGCTGGTCGAGCAGATGGTGCTCGATGGCCGGGCGAAGCAGGCGGAACGGCGGATGAGCGAGCCGGGCTGGCCGGGTGCGCAGGCAGATGGCATGCGGGCTGGCGAGATTGCGCCGGATGCCGCTTCGCCTGGAAGCGGGGCTGCGGAAAGTGCTGACGACCAGACGGATCTCAGTGCGCAGACCCATCGCATCCTTGTGGTCGAGGACGATCTGGATGTTGCCTATGTGGCGGTTGCGGTCCTGGAGGGGCTTGGCCACGACGTGACCCACGCCGAGAATGCCCCGGCCGCATTGGCGCTCATGAACGAGCGCGATTACGACCTCGTGTTCTCCGACATCGTGATGCCTGGGGGTATGTCCGGTATCGAGTTGGCGGAAAGCATCAAGCGGACGCATCCGGACCTGCCCGTGCTGCTGGCGACGGGTTTCAGCGGCGCCGCCTTGCGGCCCGGGGCGTTGCGCTTTCCTGTGTTGGCGAAGCCCTACTCGGTGCGGGAGCTTTCGTCGCAGGTCACCAAGCTTCTTGCCAGGTAGAAACGCTTCCGGCCGGCCGCAGGGTGCAGCGTTCGGCTGCGCGCGGCACACGCGCTTGCTGACAGCGGGGCGATTTACGCCTATCTGCCAGCAATGACCGACACGCCGCTTCGCCTGATCCGCAACTTCTCCATCATTGCCCATATCGACCATGGGAAATCCACGCTCGCGGACCGGCTGATCCAGGTTTGCGGCGGGCTCACTGCGCGGGAAATGACCGAGCAGGTGCTGGACAACATGGAGCTCGAGAAGGAGCGCGGCATCACCATCAAGGCGCAGACCGTGCGCCTGTCCTACAAGGCGCATGACGGCGAGACGTACGAGCTGAACCTGATGGACACGCCCGGGCATGTCGACTTCGCCTATGAGGTGAGCCGCAGCCTGGCCGCGTGCGAGGGTAGCCTGCTGGTGGTGGATGCGAGCCAGGGTGTCGAGGCCCAGACGCTGGCCAACGTCTATCAGGCGATCGAGGCGAACCACGAGATCGTGCCGGTGCTGAACAAGATCGACCTGCCGGCGGCCGAGCCGGACCGGGTGCGGCAGCAGATCGAGGACGTGATCGGGCTCGATGCCTCGGACGCGGTGATGATCAGCGCCAAGACCGGCATCAACATCGAGGGCGTGCTGGAAGCGCTGGTGACGCGGCTGCCACCGCCGACGGGCGATGCGTCCAAGCCGCTGACTGCGCTGCTGGTGGATAGCTGGTACGACCAGTATCTCGGCGTGGTGATCCTGGTCCGGGTGCGCGACGGACGCCTGAAGAAGGGCATGAAGATCCGCATGATGAGCAACAATGCGGCGCATGTGGTGGAGCAGGTGGGCGTGTTCACGCCGAAGATGATTGCGACGGACGATCTCGGGCCCGGCGAGATGGGCTACATCACGGCTGCGATGAAGACCGTGGCGGATTGCAACGTTGGCGACACGCTCACGGAAGATCGCAATCCGGCAAGCGAGCCCCTGCTCGGCTTCAAGCCGTCCATTCCCGTCGTTTGGTGCGGGTTGTATCCGGTCGATGCCGACGATTTCGAGAAGCTGCGGGAGTCGCTGGGCAAGCTGCGGCTGAACGATGCGAGTTTTCATTACGAGGCAGAGACGTCGGCGGCGCTCGGTTTCGGCTATCGCTGCGGGTTCCTCGGATTGCTGCATCTGGAAATCATCCAGGAGCGGCTGTCGCGCGAGTTCGATCTCGACCTGATCGCAACGGCGCCTTCCGTGGTCTACAGGCTTCACAAGACGAACGGCGAGAGCATGGAGCTGCACAACCCGGCGGACATGCCGGACGGCAGCCTGATCGACCGGATCGAGGAGCCGTGGATCCGCGCCACGATCATGGTGCCGGACGACTACCTCGGCAACGTGCTGACATTGTGCAACGAGCGGCGCGGGCGGCAGGTGGACCTCACCTATGTCGGCACGCGCGCGATGGCGGTTTACATGTTGCCGCTGAACGAGGTGGTTTTCGACTTCTACGACAGGCTCAAGAGTATTTCGCGCGGCTATGCGAGTTTCGACTATGCGATGGACAGCTACGAGGAGAGCGACCTCGTGCGCATTTCCATCCTGGTGAACAACGATCCGGTGGACGCGTTGAGTTTCATCGCCCATCGCAGCGTGGCGGAAAGCCGCGGCCGTTCGATCTGTGCGAAGCTGAAGGAGTTGATCCCGCGCCAGCTGTTCAAGATCGCCATCCAGGCCAGTATCGGCAGCCGCATCATCGCGCGCGAGACGCTGGGCGCCCTGTCGAAGGACGTGACGGCCAAGTGCTACGGCGGCGACATCAGCCGCAA
>CAZZVF010000294.1:0-4373 GCA_964657355.1 uncultured Buchnera sp. | reverse complement strand
CGACCAGCCGCCCGGTGCCGCACGCGCCGATGCCGACAGCACACGGTTTGAAAACCTCGAGCTTGCATGGGACGCGACGGGCTCCGCCTCGATCGCCAGCGGACCGCGCTCCAAATCCTCGCACGCCGCGTTGTTCGAGCTCGACACGTGCCATGCCTGCAGCATCGACCCGATTGCCGAACCGCAGCTCTGGAAGCCCGGCACCGACGGTATTTTCGCCATCCATAGCGGCGACATGGCATTGCACGGCGATATCGACGCGCTGGTCGCCAATGTCGAAGCCGCGAAGCCGCCTTACGCCAGGCAATTCTGGTCCGACCGCAGCAACCCGTCCGACTGGATGCTGCAGGGCAATGGCTGGCAGGGACGCGCATGCAGCAAATGCTTCGTGGCGCCCGGCCATGTCGTCGCCTTCGAGGCCGATGGCGCGACCGGATTGTCCACCGGCCTACCGAGCGAAACCGCAGTCGGGGTCTCGAAGTTCGCCGAGGCACAGAACCAGGTCGTCGCCACCGGTGGCCATGTCGAAGTGCTCGCAGGCGGCAATATCGCCGGCTTCAACGTGCCGTTGCGTTCCGGACCGGGTGGCACCGTGCTGCAGGCGAGCGGTGCGGACGACCGGCGCAGTCCCGGGATCGGCACGGCGAGCAGCCCGGCGACTGCCGCCGGCCAGCGCCTGTGGGTTACACTGCGAAACCTGCAATGAGCGCCCGCGCTCCGCGAGAGGGCACAGGGCCGCCGATCCGCGTCTTCTCCATTCCCGGCCCCCGTTCGACCACGCAATACGTGCGGTTGATCTGCGCGGGATTGCAGCAGGCCGGCGCGATCCTGCTCGATCCGCGCTCATGGCGCGTCTGGACGCTGCAGATCGACATCGTCAACATCCATTTCGCGGGCAACTTCATTGCCGAACGCGGTGTGATCTACGGCATGGCCCGGGCCGCCGCCACGCTGGGCTTTCTCGCGGCGGTGAAAACCCTGGCACGCGGCAAGATCGTCTACACAGTGCACGATGTCACGCCGATGCGAGTACGCAATCCGCGCCTGTTGGGGACCTATCTCCGGCTGCTCAACCACCTCATCGACGGCTACATGTTCCTCAGTGATTCGTCGCAGGCGCATTTCTATTCGATATTCCCGGCCGAACGCGCCAAGCCCTTCGTACGCATCGATCACAGCTCCTTCGACGTGCAAAAACTCGACGACGCGGCGCGTGCAAGACATCGCGCCTCCTTCGCAGGCGACAGCGACACGGACCTTCTCGTCGGTTTTCTCGGCTCGATAAAAACCTACAAGGGAATAGACGCCCTGCCCGCATTGCCGCCCGCGCTCGCGAACGGCAAACGCGTCCGAGCCGTCGTCGCCGGCCCGGTCGAGCCCGCCTACGCAACCGAAGCCGAACAATGCCTTGCCGCCATTCCAGGTGGCGCAATCCGTATCGACCGCGCCCTGTCCGACGAAGATCTGGAACACTTCATCCGATCCGTCGACGCCGTCATCCTACCCTACACCGGAGGATGGAATTCCGGCATGGCCATGCTCGTGCTAAGCCTGCGCGGCCGCCTGCTGCTGTCCGACCGTCCAATCTTTCAGGAAATCGAAAGCGAAATTGGCCGTCCCTGGGTTTACGTGTTCGACAATGATCCCAAACACCGCAGCAAGTCTCTCGAGGCCTGCCTGAATACACTGCAACGCGATGTCGTGCAGGGTGACGACCGCGAGCGGCTTGCCGACTTCATTGCCGAGCGCAGCTTTGACCGTGCCGGCGTGGCGCTCTGCGCATTCTACCGGAGGCTTCTGGTGCGCAGCCAGACCAGACTGGAATAGGATGCGGGCAAAAAACTCTTGTTTATTCGGGATACGCCGCCGGACAACCGCGACAGCAATTTCAAAAGTCTTTCGCTGATTTTCTAAAAAAAAGCAGGCTGTTCTGATCTGACTACGGCTTGATTTCCAACAACAATGGATGATCGGTCAAGCTCACCTGGATTGACTTGACGCGGCTGTAGCTTGCGATCGGGCTGGTTCCGGTCAGTGGATCGAACACCGTTGCTGAACGTGCAGCGTGCCGTAGAGTTACGGTAATGGCCGCGGGGGGGACGCTGATTTCCGAGCTGCCGTTCCAGATCTGCGACTCGCTCCACAACGCCAGCACATAACTGCCGTCGCTTTTCGCCATCAAGATCTGCCAGGCGTTCCAGGGCAGTCCCGTCACCGTGTATTGCAGCGATTTCGGCGTGAAGCCGCCTGCGTTCGGATCGTCCAGGATGCGGGTGAAATTGTGTATCGCGTTCGACGCCATGCGGGGCGTGGCGTCCGCGTTGAACAGGCCGTAATAATCTTCCGTCGTGCCGCCGCCGGTCAGCGAGGGAAGGTTGTTGTACAGCTCGTAGATGAAGGTGCGTTGCACGCCGACCCGGAATGCGTCGAGCAATCCGTCCAGGATGTCCTTGGCCTGTACGGTCTCGTCGACGCCGCCTTGTCCGACCATGGAATTGTAGCCGAATTCGGTCATCATCGTCGGCCGGCCAGGTGCCATGCCGGAGAGAAACTGCAGCGACGGATCAAGCGCCCAGAATGGCGGCGCGACGCCGGCTGGATAGACATGCGCATTGGCGTTCGTCACGAACCGTGCAAGATTTCCGAGTTGCGTCAGTGTATTCGGGTCGTAACCGCCGATCGAAGGGGTGATCGTCGCAACCTGGCGCAGCGAGGGCGTCGAAAGCACAAAACTCTTGATGCGTTTGGTGACTGCGACAACGGCCGGAATGCCTGTCAGGCTGCCGTATTGCGCGCCTTCCACGTCCGGCTCGTTTAATCCTTCGAGCGAAATCACATCGGGCGCAACCCGTGCCGCCAGCGCCAGCTGTTCATCGACGGTGTACGCCGATTCAGCCTCGCTCCTGATCAGTACATCGAGCTTGATGCCGTGCTCCGCGAGTGTCTGGGCTTGTGATAGTGATTGCGCATTTACGAAAGCAAAACGGACGCTGGTGCAGTTGAGCCACTGCAAAGACGCAATCACCCCGGGGAGATCGGTGTAGGGTCCCGGGCTGTTTTCGAGATGGACATCGACTGCAATGGAATCCAGCATTGCCTGCGTGGCGACAGCGCGCGGCATGGGGCCGCGCACGAAGGGAGAGGGCGAGAGCGAAATGCCATCGATCGACACGCCGAGCTGTGCCGCCCAGATATCCAGTGTGTAGGCACCGGGCGCGCCGATCACGATCGAGGCCATCCCATCGCCCCAGCGCGATCCGAAATCGTAATCCGTATTACCGCCCGGCAAAGCCTGTCCGTTCAATCCCAGGGTGAACGGTTGCGTGGTGCCGAATGCCGCAACACGTGCCAGCACATCGACGTAATACGTTCCTGCAGCGGAGAAATTCAGTTTATACTGCAGCAGTTTGTTCGGCTGCTGGGTATTGTACGAGAGGCTGGCCGGAGCGGCCGTCATCCTGCGTCCGCCGATCGCGGCCGTATCCTTCTCTTCCGACCAGACACTCGTAAGCTTTGGCGCGCCTAAGGCGGCTGGAATCAGGGTCAATCCGTCTGGTTTTACATTGGCAGCACGTGCCGGCGCCGTGGCGAGCGCTGCAAGCCAGGCAAAAACCGCCAGCAAAGCGGACAGGCGCAGGTTTCCATGTCGCCAAATACTAGGCTGCATATTATTAGTCCCAATATTAGTTACTGCAAAACGTTAAAGTGTTCACTATTCATGGGAATGAACAATACTGCCCAGTATTCTCGGCGACGTAAGCTCGTGTGCTTATTGCTTGCTCAGGAGCATTCGTGAATATTGCGGTTTTCGAAACGACGTCACTTTCAACCACAGGTTGTTGTCCGAAGTCAATCACAATTTTAGGCTGACTGAGATCGGCGTTCTCCGGACCGCCACATTGCGTCCACGCCGGCCTGCGCCGTCTCCGCGTCGGCCGCGCATGAACCGATGCTTGTAGGTGGCGCCGGGATCGAACGTCTGCCGGACTTCGCGCAGATCCAGTTCGTCGCGGAGGTCCGTGACTTCCGGCGCCCCCTGTGTCGTCAATCTCTCAGTTACAGCGCCGAACTGATGGTCATCGACGAACGGCGAAAATCCTTCTGATCGACGGCCGTGATCAAGTGACCAGTGCGGGTTCGCCGACCTCGGCCAACCAGCACCGAAGTCCAAGTGACGTTCTTTGGAGAACCCACGGACTCAATGAACAACGCCCAAGCCGGTTGACTGTGATTTGAGTCGGGTGCGCTGACGCGCCCAAAACTTGCGATCCGGCTCGCCACCAGCCGACAAAGGTGATGTTGCTCGCGGACGCCGCTGAACCCGAAGCCTTGGCTGGGGCGGGAGGATTCGAACCTCCGCATGGTGGAATCAA
>CAZZVF010000293.1:0-4377 GCA_964657355.1 uncultured Buchnera sp. | reverse complement strand
ATGAGCGGGTGGGCAGCAACTGCGTTGCGCAGCGTCAATGCAGCTTCGGCATAACCCTGCGGGAGTCCCACTCCTGATGCCAGGCGGGCGAAGCCGCTCGCTAGCATGTGTAGCGGAATAGGGTAGGTCGGTATCGAGCAACCGTCGATTGCCAACGTAGCTTTGGACAAATCCACCGCAAGTACTGTCTCGACGCACTCCAACACCCGTTGCATGATCGGGTGGTCCGGACCGACATAGCCGCCTGGCAATATGGCTTTAAACATCGCAGTGCATAGAAAACCAGCGTGCTTGCCCGAGCAATTATTGTGCAGGGCGGTGGGCTCTCCCCCGCCTGACGCAAGGACGCGCGCCGCCTGAGGTTGGGTCGGCCAGTGCGCCCCGCATTCGAGGTCGGCGATCCCCAGATGAGCTTTCGCAAGCATGCCGGAAGCAGTTTCCGTGTGGAGTGGTAACCCTGAATGAGACGCGCAGGCGAGCGCCAGTTCAGCGGGGGTCAGGCCCAGGCCGTCCGCAACCCCATCAAGCACAAGTGGAAGCGCTTGAATGATCTTGATCGCTGATCGTGGAAAGACCGCACGATCGATATCACCGCCACTGAGCACCACCTTCCCCGTGGGGTCCACTACGACATAGGCGCCAGTGTGGATGGACTCGAGTTGTCCACCCCGCCAAATCTCTGCCAGAACATTCGAGCTCATGCTCACGGAGACACCTGAAGCGACGATGCTCGTCAAGATTGCAGTTCTTTGCGCGACGGGCTTGGCAGCCCGGCTGGGCGGCTTGTCCGACTGGTAGCACGGCCAAGAAAGGGTTACGAAGCATCATGACTGAGCAAACGGCCATTAGCGTTTTTGAAGCGCTCGACATTCGCGTCGGCACCGTCACCGACGCCAAGGCGCTCCCCGAAGCTCACAAGCCTGCATTTCGCCTCTGGATTGACTTTGGCGAGGAGATTGGAACCAAGCGATCTTCCGCACAAATTACGGTGCATTATAAGGCGGATCAACTGATCGGTCGCCAGGTGTGTGCCGTAGTCAACCTACCGCCACGACAGATCGGGTCGTTCATCAGCGAGGTTCTCACCCTCGGCCTGCCTGATGAGAGCGGCGAAGTGACGCTCATCCGCCCGGACTTCATCGTGGCAAACGGCGGCCGCCTGTTTTGAGGCTTGAGGCCTTCCTGAGTTTGGCTCCCGCCCTTGAAAGCTAGTCCGCGATGAGCTCGGCGATCGAGACCATCAACTACGCGACGGTCACATGGGATCAGTTGCACCGTGACGCCCGCAGCCTCGCGCTCGAGTTGATGAAGTCGCCGCCCATCCGCGGCATTGTAGCAATCAGCCGGGGCGGCCTCATTCCGGCCGCCATCGTTGCTCGAGAGCTCGAGTGCCGGCTGATCGAAACGATATCAGTGGCTTCCTACGAGGAGGAAGCTGGGTCGCAAATTGATCCAATCGTGCTGAAGACACCCGCGGCTGCCGGTGACGGAGCAGGCTTCATTATCATTGATGATCTCGTCGATTCGGGCGTCACGGCCCGTTTGGTACGATCCCTGCTACCAAAAGCTTCCTTTGCATGTCTCTATGCGAAACCCGCGGGCCGCGACATCGCGGATACAGTTGTTGCGGAAGTGCCACAAGATACCTGGGTCCTATTTCCATGGGACACGGCGCCGGTCTTCGTACCGCCCCTCGCCCGCAACACCAGAGTTCCCGGAATCGCGTTTCAGAAGGCTCCCGCCTCCCTGCCACCGGGCGTTCGAGTTTATGCCATCGGCGATATTCACGGCTGTCTGGACGCCTTGAAGTCCCTTCATCGTCAAATTGCGGCAGACTTGGAGAGCCGACCTGTTGCCGAAAGTGTTCTCATACATCTCGGTGACTACATCGACCGGGGCGTCGATAGCGCCGGCGTTGTCGAGCGCCTGAGTGGTGACCTTCGACTGCCGGTGAGCCGCCGGTGCGACCTCATAGGCAACCACGAGATGATGATGCTGGACGCGCTACGGGGCGGCGGCCGACGTGATGCGACCATGTGGCTGCAGAATGGTGGCTCGGAGACATTGGTTAGTTATGGCCTGGATGTTGAAGCCACCCCTGCCGAGTGGCGCGCCCGCCTTCCCGAGCAACATCGGCTTTGGCTGCTGCAGCGGGAACTAACATGCTCCGAAGGGGGATACCTCTTTGTTCATGCGGGTATCCGACCCGGGTTACCGATCGACCAGCAAACTCGGGAGGATCTGATCTGGATCCGAGAGCCATTCCTGTCGGACAGCGAGCAACACGGCGCGGTGGTGGTTCACGGCCACACCCCGTCCGAGGATCCGGTAATCAGATCGAACCGGATTGGCATCGACACGGGTGCTGCTCTTGGTGGTAGACTGACCTGCCTTGTTCTCGAGGATGATCGTTTAGGGTTTTTGTCGATTTGACGCTCCCGGCCATGAACATATTTGCGACCCTTGCCTCCTGTAGACTCCGCCGATACGGGGTGGTGATGATCGTTAGAGCCAGACTGCGTTATGCAAGGTAGTGCCTCGATGAACGATGCGGACCTCAGCGAGGCCATCCCAAAACTGGCCCGTGCAAGCGTCCTGGTCATCGGCGATGCAATGCTCGACCGCTATGTTTATGGAAGCGTCACCCGGATCAGTCCGGAAGCACCCGTGCCGGTGCTGTCGGTTGATCGGGAGGTGGCCCTCCCGGGAGGAGCCGGGAACGTCGTTCGTAACTTGACCGCGCTCGGCGCTGCAGTGGCCTTCGTTTCAGTGCTCGGCGACGACCAAGCCGGCTCGGATCTGACCGGACTTATCGGCGGTCAGCCCAACGTGGAACCCTGGCTTCTGGTGCAAGGAGGCCGCTGCACCACTGTAAAGACGCGTTTCATCGCACGCGGTCAGCAGCTTCTGCGCTCCGATCAGGAAGTTACCGGGCCGATCCATGAGAAGCTGGCGGAGCGGATGCTGCGCATCGCCGGGGACGCGCTCGCCGCAACCAGCGTGACAGTCCTTTCGGATTACCGGAAAGGCGTTCTTGCGGGCGATATTCCCGCGCGGATCATTGAGGCTGCCAAGACTCTTGGCCGTATTACTATCGTCGATCCTCGTGGCCCCGATTACGACCGCTATGCCGGTGCCGACGTCGTTGTTCCCTGCCTGCGCGAGTTGGAGACCGTCACCGGGATGAGCGTCTCCACTGAGGGGCGACTTGCCGCTGCAGCACGCTGGCTGCGCACTGCCCACGGATTCGGCGCTGTGGTCGTCAATCGCGGCAATGCGGGACTTTCGCTCATAACAGCGGATATCGAGTTGCACATGCCTCCCGTCGCATCGGACGTGTTCGACCTCTCCGGAGCTTCGGACACGGTTATCTC
Organism: uncultured Buchnera sp.; assembly: GCA_964657355.1. GTDB lineage: Bacteria > Pseudomonadota > Alphaproteobacteria > Acetobacterales > Acetobacteraceae > BOG-908. The sequence continues at coordinate 1,003 of CAZZVF010000293.1, read as the reverse complement.
AGCATTAGCGGCAGGTCTTGCGGTCGGCTTGGAGTTGCCTCTCGCGGCGCGGCTCGCAAACCTTGCCATGGGTGTGGCGGCCGGCCACGCTGGCGTCGCAGTCGCGCAAGGTACTGATCTTCTGGCTATGCTGACACCGCAGGGGCGCGCACTCCGGAAGATAGTGGCACCTGAAGTTGCCCTGGAGCAGGTCGAAAGATGGCGCCGCATGGGCCTGAGTACCGGCCTCATCACCACAACCCTCAACGCAGTAAATCGGGGACGATTGGACGCTGCCAGAGCGGCATGTGACCGCCTGATCATCGGCGTCGAAGCACCGCCCGATAACGGTGATGGTGACAGCTCCAAGCGACTACTGGCTGATGCTGCCGGCTCCCCGTCAGTCGATCTAATCTGTGTGTTCACCGAGGGCGCTCAGCGCGAGACACTCCAGATGCTGCGTCCTGATCTGCTTATCGATGCCAGTCCAGGCGAGGCGGTGACCGAATTAGTCCGCGGATGGGGGGGCGAAGTAGTCGCCGGCTGAGCTACTCGCAAGCCAGCGCAAATCGGTCGACCGGGTCGCGACAGTTCTCAAGACGGCAAGCCGCCAGCATTGCAAATCTCTGAAGCAGTGCGCGCCGACGGGAGGGTTGCAGCGGATGAGCGGGAGCCTCACGCATTATCGTGGCTTCAGGACCAGCGGTCGTGATCAGGCCGACATAGTCAGGCAGGATAGTGACCGGGAAATCGCTATCGATTGCGAAATAGAGCATGTCGGAAAAATCCCGATAGTTGGGCCATTTTGTATCGGCAAGAAAGTCCCCCGCACCTGACTTCACTTCGATGCAAACGAAACATCCATCGGCCTTTAATGCCAGGATGTCCGCCCTTCTCCCATTCGGCATCGGGACTTCGTGCATCGGCGCCCAACCGAGGTCGCGGCACAGGCGTCCTGCTGCCTTGCGAATTAAACTCGAGCGTTCAGGAGGCGACAAATCCATGCCTCGATATAATGCTTTAG
>CAZZVF010000292.1:0-4392 GCA_964657355.1 uncultured Buchnera sp. | reverse complement strand
CGGTCAAGGGCTCGACCGACCTCGCCGTCGGCACCGCGATCGCAAGCTTCGATCCCGACGGACGCTACGGCAATCACACCGACCACCGCTCGCACGCGGCGATCTACATGGGCCAGAACGAGCACGGGATCGAGGTTATTGATCAGTGGGTGAAGCGAGGCGGCAGCCATCAGATGGCGCACAGTCGCATCATCCCGTGGGCAAATCAGGTCGCGGTTGGACATCCGGCCAATTCGGACAACGGGAACATGTTTAATGTGGTGGAATAGGCTGCTTCTCGTAAACGCCCTGGTCGCCTGCTCACAAGCGAGCGCTGCCGTGGAGTGCCCTACGGCGCTGCACGGACATAGGTTGACCGATATTGACATGCTCGATGGTCCTATCGCTGACCCGGGATATCCGCCCATCATGAGACCCGACGAGGCAGGCGGCTGGGACGTGACGCTCAAGCCGGGTAATGGCCCAGGCGTGTTTGTCATGTGCAGCTTTGCGGGTACGACCGAGATCGTCACCGTGCCGGTGCCGCGATCGATCACACGGTGCGAACTCCCCGCGCACGGCTACCTGAGGATCGTCTGCCGGTAGCGGTACCGTACACCTCGGCGAACGTCTCGCCCGGCACGCACCTTTCGCAACCGAGCCCCACTGTTTGCCCGCCTATCCTTGCCCCGGCCTGCTCTCCTACCAGGTCTCTGGTCCCAGTGCCGGTGAATTCGTGATCTCCATGCGGCAGGACAGCACCTTGTCCGCACTGCTGACCGAAGACGCGCGATGCTGTCCCAACACGGGCGCCTTGGGAACCACGTTCGCCACCTGAAGGCGGGAGGCTAGAGCATCATCCGACCAGATGGGATCACCCGTCGGATAAAGATGCTCGCCAAAACAAAGAGCTAGAGTTTATTTCCGATCCACTTCGATCGGAAAAAACTCTAGAAGCTCCGCTTAATCCGCACGAACGACCTGACGGTCTCTGGCCTGCAACCATGGCGACTTGCGGAACAAGTGGACAAGCAGCGGCGTGGTGGTCAGGCAGAGCACGCAGATCGCCAGCCATAGCCACAGCGCTATGCGCGTATTGTCATCGCAACCGCGGCCAGAACAGCCCATCGCAAGAGCGCCCGACAAAGACACAAGGGCCGTCAGTCCAAGAAGAGGCAGTCCACCCACGACGAGCCGCAGGATAGCTGTCTCGGTCCGCCCACCATCCGGCCGGCGAAGCAATACGACGCGCCGCAAAACTTCCACGCCGGTGGCAAACGCAAAATTAACGATGGCAGCAATGGTGTTCATCGACGAGTTCCAGGCTCCCATTGCGGCCGACCCACCTGTCATCAGCCCAACGACGTAAAACCAGGCAGGCAGAAGCAACCCAATGGCGCAGCGGATCGCATCGCCTGGCCCCACCGTCATCTGTGCCTCTGCCTTCGTTCTAATGGGCGTGTTCATGCCCGTTCCCCGACCGCCTGAATCCTGACACACTGTCGCATAAGAAAGAAGCATCCCGGCAATGGCTTAGGTCGCATCCAAACCCGATGCCTACCTCAACACCAGCATCGGTTCCGGCCAGTGCGTTGCCCTGGTGCAGGCGGCGACCGGTGCGCCGCTCACCCGGTTCTGGACGCCCGGACCGCCGGTCAAGGGCTCGACCGACCTCGCCGTCGCCACCGCGATCGCAAGCTTCGATCCCGACGGCCGCTACGGCAATCACACCGACCACCGCTCGCACGCCGCGATCTACATGGGCCAGGACACCCGTGGGATCCAAGTCATCGACCAATGGGTGGACCCTAGAGGTCGTCACCAAATGGCGCATGTCCGAACGATTTTCTGGGGCAATCAGGTGTCTTTTGGACATCCGACTAATTCAAATAACGGGGACATGTTCAATGTGGTGGAATAAGCTGCTTTTCATCGTGACCGTGGCCGCGTGCCCACAAGCCAATGCTGCCGTAAACTGCCCCAGTTCGTTGCGTGGGCACAAATTAGACAACATTGAGATGCTGGGCGGTCCGATTTTGAACCCTGAAGCTCCGCCGATCCTGGTGCCCGACGCGACCGGATGGGATGTAGCACTCAAACCGGGTTGGACCGGTCCGGGCGCGTTCGTGCTGTGCAGCTTCTCGGGCACGACCGAGACTGTCACCGTGCCGGTGCCGCGATCGATCACACGGTGCGAACTCCCCGCACACGGCTACCTGAGGATCGTCTGCCGCTAGTTGGTGCCTTAAGGCCGCGCTGCGCTGCGTGCCGTTTCGGCCGCCATCCTTGTCGCAGGCGCACTCTCCTACTAGGTCTTTGGTCGTAGTGCCGGGGTGTTCATGCGCGCCGGGCCGAATGCCGCAGGGACTCGCGCTTGCATGGGCGTGGGCGGGAGAGAGTTTTGGCCAAGACAGCGTCCGCGCGCGACAACCCACCGGCTGCGCCCATCTCGCCACCCGGGCCATCGGGGCCAGCCGCTCTCCCGGTTGAAGATCTCCGCCGCGCGTGGGCGGACATGCTGCGCATCAGGCGGTTCGAGGAAAAGGCCGGGCAGCTCTACGGCATGGGGCTGATCGGCGGGTTCTGCCACCTCTATATCGGGCAGGAAGCGGTCGTCGTTGGCATGCAGATGGCGTTGCGGCCGGGTGACCAGGTGATCACCTCGTATCGCGACCACGGGCACATGCTGGCGACCGGCATGGAGCCGCGCGGCGTGATGGCCGAACTGACCGGCCGCAGCACCGGCTATTCGCGCGGCAAGGGTGGCTCGATGCACATGTTCAGCCGCGAGAAGAATTTCTTCGGCGGACACGGCATCGTCGGCGCCCAGGTCAGCATCGGCACCGGGCTCGCGTTCAGCAATCTCTACCGCGGCAACGACACCGTCGCGGTGGCCTACATGGGCGAGGGCGCGTCGAACCAGGGGCAGGTGTTCGAGAGCTTCAACCTGGCCGCGCTGATGAAACTGCCTTGCGTCTATGTCATCGAGAACAACCGCTACGGCATGGGCACCAGCGTCGAACGCGCGTCGGCATCGCGCGATTTGTCGAACAACGGCTCGCCCTGGGGCATTCCCGGCGTGCAGGTGGACGGCATGGATGTCGCGGCCGTGCACGCAGCGGCACAGATCGCGGTGGCGCACTGCCGCCAGGGCAAAGGTCCTTATCTGCTCGAAATGAAAACCTATCGTTATCGCGGCCATTCGATGTCGGACCCCGCGAAATACCGCACCCGCGAGGAAGTGCAGGAAATGCGCGAGCACCACGACCCGATCGCCAGTGCGCGGGCGAAGCTGCTCGAACTCGGTGTGCCTGAAGCCGAGCTGAAACAGGCGGAGGACGAGATGCGCGCGCTGATCCAGGATGCGGCCGAGTTCGCGCAGAAAAGCCCCGAGCCCGATCCCGCGGAATTGTGGACCGACATCCTGCTCGAGGCGCGGGTTTGATGGGAACGCAGGTGCTCATGCCGGCGCTATCGCCGACCATGACGGAGGGCAAGCTTGCACGCTGGCTCAAGAAGGTCGGCGATGAAGTGCGCGCGGGCGACGTCATTGCGGAAATCGAGACCGACAAGGCGACGATGGAAGTGGAAGCCGTCGACGAGGGCATGTTGTCGCAGATCCTGGTCGACGAAGGCACCGACGGCGTGGCCGTGAACACGCCGATTGCAGAGCTCTCGGGTGGCGCCTCGGTGGCGAATGGTGCGCCCGAAAAAGCGGCGGCGGCACTACCGCGCGTGGCGGCCGAAGGCGAGGGCGGACGCGAAATCGCCGATCGCACTGCGCAAGCATGGGCGCCTGAAATCAGGGCGGACATATCGGCCGCACCGCAAGCGGATCGCGATTGGGGCCCAACGCGGCCGACCACCGTGCGCGAGGCGTTGCGCGACGCGATGGCGCTGGAAATGCGCCGTGACGGCGACGTGTTCCTGATGGGCGAGGAAGTCGCGCAGTATCAGGGCGCCTACAAGATCAGTCAGGGCCTGCTTGACGAATTCGGTGAAAAACGCGTTGTCGATATGCCGATCACGGAGCACGGGTTTACCGGCATGGCGGTGGGTGCTGCGATGAACGGGTTGAAGCCCATTGTCGAGTTCATGACGTTCAACTTCGCCATGCAGGCGATCGACCAGATCATCAATTCGGCGGCCAAGACGCTGTACATGTCGGGTGGCCAGATGGGCTGCCCCATCGTGTTTCGCGGCCCGAACGGTGCGGCCTCGCGCGTCGCCGCCCAGCACAGCCAGGATTACGCCAGCTGGTACGCGCACTGCCCTGGGCTGAAGGTGGTCGCACCCTATTCCTCGGCGGACGCGAAAGGCCTGCTGCGCGCCGCCATCCGCGACCCCAATCCGGTGATCTTCCTCGAAAACGAAATCCTCTACGGGCAGACTTTCCCTTGTCCGGAAGACGAA
>CAZZVF010000291.1:0-4410 GCA_964657355.1 uncultured Buchnera sp. | reverse complement strand
ATCGGCCCGATCAGCTCCGGCGCCTCCATTGTGCACAACACAGTGACATCCAGGCCACGTAATGCGTTGGTGATCGCGCGGTAGAACATCGGCATGCGCTCGGGCTGCACGGCCATGTCGCGGAACCCGAGCAGCCCGTCGATCACCAGGCGTTTCACGCCCCGGCGCTTGATTTCCGACAGCAGCTCCGAGCCGAGCCGGTCGATCAAATCCTCGCTCGGGCTCTGCCACATGATTTCCACAGTATCGGAGCGGATCAGCGCCGGCAGGTTAGGCAGCATCTTTTCTGCCCGCGCCATGATGCGCTCCGGCGTCTCGTAGAAGCCGAGAAGCAGCCCCGGCTCCGTCTCTGTCGCGGCATCGAGGAAGTGCATGCCGAGCAGGGTCTTGCCGGTCCCTGTTGGGCCAAGCACCAACGTGGCCGACGCACGCGGCAGGCCGCCGTGCAGCATTTCGTCCAGTCCGACGACGCCTGTCGACATGCGGGACGCATCAGATTGCGGAATGACCCGTGCCGGCGAGTGCAGCAACGCTTCCGTGCGCGGCCACACTGTAACGCCTTCATGGGTTATCCGCATGACGTGGCTGCCCGAGAGATGATCGCTGCCGCGGAACTTGCGAACCGAGAGGGTGCGCTCAATGCGCCAGCCGCTCACGGTGTCGGCCAACTCGATCAAACCGTCGACCATCGTGGTTTCCGCCGAGACCAGCTGGCCGCGGCCACCCGTGAGCAGGAACATGGTGCAGTCGCAGGTTGCCGCCAGCATCTGCAACTCGTGGACGAATTTCTTCAGCTGGAAATCGCTTGTGTCATGCGCTTCCGAAGCGAGCAGGCCGTCGAGCACCAGCACATCCGCTTTGAAGGACACGATCTCGCGCCGCAACAGCGTCAGCAGGCCGGGCAAGCCGTCGCGCTCGAGCAGCTGGAACGCGCTGACATAGGTGATGTCCTTGGCGATACGGCTGGCGTCGAAGAACGAGAGCTGGCCGAGATTGCCGAGCATCCGCTCATGCTGTTCCGATAACAGGGTGACGTAGATCGCGCGGCCGCCGCCGGCGATCGCGGCGTAGCAGATCTGGTTGCCGAGGATCGTCTTGCCTGCGCCGGGCGAGCCGCGAACGATGTATAGCCCGTTCAGCACGAAGCCGCCGAGCAGGATTTCGTCGAGGCCTGGAATACCGGACTTCAAACGCGGCAAAGGCGGCACTGCCGCGTTTGAGGGTAACGCGGCTTTCGGCGGCGAGTCTTCGGTCATTGCGCTGATCCTGCGTGTTCGGCTCGGCTGTGTTGCCGGTTCGGTCTGAAATGAACTGTCAAGGTTCCGGCATCATCGCGCCGGACGTCGCGCGCTCGCCCGCATCGGGATCCTGCGCGTCATCGACGCCCAGCGGGAAGGCCAGCGTGAACGCGGCGCCGCAACCGGGCCCGCTGCGAACGGAGAGATGGCCGGCCATGGCGTCCGCCAGCCTCGCTGCGATCCACAATCCGATGCCGAGCCCCGGAGCGCCCGGATCGCGCGCGCGGTCGAACAGGCCGAAGATGCGGGACTGCTCCTCGAGCGGAATGCCCATCCCGTTGTCGATGACCGCAAGTTCGGCTTTCGAGCCTACCTGATGCAGCGAAATCTCGATCGGCCGCCCGGCGCCGTATTTGAACGCATTGGACAGCAGGTTATCGAGCAGCTGCTCGAGCGCAGTGCGGTCGACATGCGCAACGAGCCCTGCCTGCACATCGACGTGCATGCTGCAGCCTGCGCGGCGCGCGACTTCCTCGTGGCGCTGGGCAGTCTCGCTCACGATGCATGAAATGTCGCGACGTTCGGTCACGAGCAGGAAACCGCTGTTGCCGAGGCGCGAAAGATCGAGCAGTTGCATGGCGCGGCGCATGAAGGCGTCCGTCGCGTGGCCCAGCACGTCGATGTTGCGCGCCAGGCGCTGCAGGTCGCCACTATCCGCCAGCCCACGCAGGCGCTCGACGGAGAGAAGGATCGGCACCATCGGATTGCGCAGTTCGTGACCGATGGCGGCGATGAACGCCTCGCGCAACGCGACAGCCTGCCGCAGCGCGCCGATCTCCTGCCGTGCGCCGCGCAACGCCGCCTCGGCTTCCTGCAGCCGGCCGTGCAGGCCGTCTTCGGCGGCACATGTCTCATCCACGCCTGCGTCCAGAGCCCCGCGGCGCAGTTCTTCCATGCCGCCATGCTCGGAGCATTGTTGACCTTGGGTCTCGATGACGTCGTTCTCCAAAGCGGCGACGCCTGTTTTGGACGCCCGTGGTTGGCCTGCTAGTCTTGTGTCAGGCGTGCTCAGCCATAGAACACTCCGGCGGCAAGCCTAAAGCCGGTGCACCTAATTTTCCACCTTACCAAGATGCACGCGAACCCGTGCTTGTTCAGGAAACAGGCCAGCGAGGCCCTCGGCACTGGCGGTGCACCGGCCCCGCTCGGTGATCAGGCCGGTTACTAACCGATGCGGCGTCACGTCGAAGGCCGGGTTCGCCGCCGGGCTGTCGGTCGGCATCACCCGCACGGTTGCCACCTTGCCGTCCATGCCGCGGCCGCTGACGGTACTGACTTCGGACGCGCTGCGCTCCTCGATCGGGATGTCGCGCACGCCGTCCTCGATGTCCCAGTCGACGGTGCTCGACGGTGCCGCGATCCAGAACGGCACGCCGTTGTCATGCGCTGCGAGCGCCTTGAGATAGGTGCCGATCTTGTTCGCGGCATCGCCCGTGCGCGTCACGCGGTCGGCCCCGGTGATGACCAGATCGACCTTGCTGTGCTGCATCAGATGGCCGCCCGCATTGTCGCTGACGACCGTGTGCGGCACGCCATGCTTGCCGAGTTCGAACGCGGTGAGGGCGGCACCCTGGTTGCGCGGCCGCGTCTCGTCGACCCAGACATGCACGCGGATGCCGGCATCGTGCGCCTTGTAGATCGGCGCGAGTGCTGTGCCCCAGTCCACCGTCGCGAGCCAGCCGGCGTTGCAATGGGTCAGGATATTGACCGGCTCCGGGCCACGGCTGCTGGCGATTTCGGCAATCAGCGGAAGGCCATGGTCGCCGATCGCCTCGCACTGCGCCGCATCCTCGTCGGCGATCGACAGCGCCTCCAGGTAGGCGACACGCTCCCGGTCGCCGGTGCGCGTGTTGCGCAGCACCGTCAGCATCCGCTCAAGCGCCCAGCGCAGGTTCACCGCAGTCGGTCTGGTTGCGGCCAGCATCGAAGCTACGGCTTCCATCGCGTCGGTGGACGCATCGTGGCGGAGCGCCAAAGCGACGCCGTAGGCGGCCACGGCACCGATCAGCGGCGCGCCGCGGACCTGCATGGTGCGGATCGCATGCGCCACCTCGCGCGACGATGTGAGACGCAGAATCTCGACCGACCACGGCAGCTTCGTCTGGTCCAGGATGCGCACCGACCATTCGTCGTGCTCGTCCACCCATACGCTCCTGTACGGGGTGCCGTCGATCTTCATGGGCTCGTCCTTAAAACCTGCAGCATCGGAAAACCTGCTGCGCTGGAAACCTGCTGTACGGGCCGCCGCATTCCCGAAGTTCCCTTCGAACCCTGCGGCCATGGCGAGCCTATATGCGCTGATGCAGCACGCAAACCAGGGTGAACAACCGCCTGGCGGTCTCGAAGTCGATGTCGACCTTGCCGTCGAGCCGCTGCGCCATCAGCTCGGCACCCTCGTTGTGCAAACCCCTGCGGCCCATGTCGATGGCCTGGATACTCGCCTCGCGCCCGTCCTGGATGGCGTGCGCGTAACTCTCGACCAGCAGCTGATAATCCTTGATGAGGCGCCGGAACGGCCCAAGTGCGAGGCCGATCGCAATTAGCGGCGTGTCGTCGCTGTCGCGTATGTCGAAGATGAGGCGGCCTTCCAGGATCGACAGATGCAGCACGAACGGCCCGTCGAGCCCGCGTGGAATGAACCTGTTGGCAACGGCGAGATCCCGCACCGCCTGTTCCTGGTCGGCTTCCTGAAGGCGTGACAGCTGTGTACGGCGCTCGTTGTCCAGCACGACGGCCTTGAGCGACGGAAAAGCCTGGCGTGCGGCAGGGATGCTGCTGATGGCACGCGGCTCGCCGCCGTCGCCATCATGCGTGTGGTCGCCGCGGCGTTGGTCAGGGGACATCGTGCACGGCACACGCGTTGGCGGGCTGCCGCATTCCGGCCGGGACAAACCTTTCCATCATGGTCCTGCTGTATCCCATCTGACGATCCGGTGCACGCCGCCACCACCTGTTACGCGGCGATGCGCCGGGACTGAACCATGGCACCCGAACCCTCGATAAGGCGCTGTGCTACTTCCAAAGCAACCCATGACGTGCAATCGGCGCACGTGACAGCCCGACCTTTGTCGGACCGGCCGCTTTTCGGAAATACCGGTTCGCGGCGTTCCAG
>CAZZVF010000290.1:0-4444 GCA_964657355.1 uncultured Buchnera sp. | reverse complement strand
ACCACCCATCACCAGACTGAATAGGGACAACGTCCTTGGTAGCGACAGCTAGAGCATCATTCGACCTTATTGGATCAGGATGCCTGCCGGAAATGCTCTAGCTTTTGGTTTTAGAGAGCATCTTTATCGACAGGCGATCGCGTCTGGTCGGATGATGCTCTAACTGGCTAAATCAACGCTTTCACACTTCTTGAAAAGCGTTGACTTGCGCCGAGCCACGTCTTCGCTCAACGCCATCGACACAGTGTAGGAGTGTGGCTGGCTCGGCTGAGGCATTATCTTTCGCATTATGCCTGGCGGGGCCATCATTCCAGCAAGTTAATCCTCGTCAGGAGATATCCCTGTGCGCAACCAAACAACGCTAGACACACATGCAGCAATGACGTTCGGGCTGGCCTTGGCGATTGCGTGCGCGCCATTGACGGTAAGCAAGGCCGCAACGTTCAGCCTGCTCTACAGCTTCCCTGATGACGGATCTGCGGGGAACAGCCCAGAAGGGCCGCTGACACTGGGTCCCGACGGTAACTTCTACGGCACAACTTACAATGGCGGAGTGGGGGCTTTTGGGACGGTGTTCAAAGTTACTCCACAGGGGCAGCTTACAACGCTGCACGACTTCTCTGCGCGACCCGATGGCATAGCTCCATATGGCGCCGTCGTCTTCGATGCTGCCGGGAATCTCTATGGTACCACGAGTGTCGGTGGCGTTGACTACGGTGGGACGGTGTACAAAATCACCCCGGACGGCACGTTTTCGACGTTTTACTCGTTTGTCCCGGGCGACGGCACAAACCCTTACACCGGGCTTACCATTGATGGTAGCGGCAATCTTTTCGGTGTGACGGAATACGGCGGCAGCCATGGCTTCGGAGCTATCTTCAAGCTTACATCGACCGGGCAAGAGACGGTGCTGCATAGCTTTCGTGGGAAAGAGGGCAAGAATCCCTCAGCAAGGCTGCTTCTCGGCGAGGATGGAACACTCTATGGCACGGCCGCCTCCGGTGGCCTGTTCGGGCGTGGTACAGCGTTCGCGTTAAAGACGAACGGTCGCCTCTCGGTTATTCATGATTTTCGCAGCGACGGGACAGATGGGGAGTGGCCGTTTTCGGGCCTCACCTTCGGACGCGGCGGCGCTTTATACGGAACGACTTACAAGGGCGGGTTAGGTCACCATCGTGGCACTGTCTACCGTATCACGCCGGATGGAGCGGAGAGTGTCATTTACACATTTTCGCGCCGTTATGGCAGGGGACCCTTCGGCGACCTCATCGCAGATGCTAAGGGGACTTTGTAAGGCACTACGGTGAATGGTGGCCGGAACAATGGAGACCGTGGTGTTGTGTTCAAGCTCACACCCGCTGGGAAAGAGACCGTGCTTCATTCTTTCTCTGGGCCGGACGGCGCTTATCCGGAGGTTCGCCTTACGTTCGACCAGTCAGGAGCGTTGTATGGAGCAGCCGATTTTGACTACCAGACCTATCCGGGACTCAACGTAGGCACCATCTTCAAAATCGTTCTTCAATGAGCTGCATTCTCGCTTCGACATGCACAAGGCGCTCCACCTGACCTGGCCGCATCGGTCATAGGGGTTGGGAGCGGTCCAACGCCTGGATTTGCACGCCAGATGCGATGGATGGTGGACGGTGCGTAGCCGACTGCCTTGGCCATCGAACGCAGCGACCAGTGCGTGGCACCTGGTGGCGTCGTCTCCAAGGTTTTGCGGATTGTCTCGGCGATCTCGTCGTCACCGATCTTGCGCGGCGTGCCCGGCCGCGGCTCGTCAAGGAGCCCATCTAGAGCATTTTCCGACCTTATTGGATCAGGATGCCTGCCGGCAAATGCTCTAGCTCTTTGTTTTAGCGAGCATCTTTATCCGACGGGTGATCCCGTCTGGTCGGATGATGCTCTAGCCGCTCCGCGGCAAGCCGCCGCCGCCACTTGCCGACGGTATTGCCGTCCGCGCCCACTTCAACGCAGATCGTCTTGTTCTCAATCCCCCTTGCAGCGGCGAGCACAATGCGTGCCCGACGTGCCATCGCCTGACCGGGCCTCTACGCCCTAGCCAGGGGCTGCAATTCCTGCTCCTCCGCTAAACTCAACTGGATCGCCACCGCAGGCTTACCCATCGCCACCATCCGCTAACCACGCGGATGATCATATAAACTTCGCGATGAGGACACTAGGGTTATTTCCGATCGGAGTGGATCGGAAATAAACTCTAGCCCTTTGTTTTGGCGAGCATCTTTATCCGACAGGTTACCCCATGCGGTCGAATGATGCTCTAGCGGGCTGCGCCAGCGACCGCCGCGGCGATGCCGGGCAGCAGATTTGCGGTGGAGGGGTCGATCATGCCGTCGAGGCAGAAACTCGGCGGCAGGTGCGTCGGCCAGCTGTATTTGACATGTGCGCATTTCGGCGATGGCCCGCCGGAATCGTAGGAATAGTAGAAGACGTGGCTGATACGCAGCGGCGCGGACGGTGACGACCGCAGCGCCCCGACGACGTCCTTATTGAAGGCGCGGATGGCGCCCGCCTGATCCATCGCCTTGTAGGTGGCCTTGGCGTCGGCCTTGTTCAAATCGCCGCCGGGCCGGCCATGCGCATCGTATTGAAAATACCAGGGCTGGGCGTTCCACCAGCTCGATCCTGCGGCGTTCCATTCCGTGATCCAGATCGGCGTTTGGGTGACGTGCGGATAATGAGCGGCCTCATAGCGCAGCGCATTGGTCGCATCCTGAACCATGCTCAGGGTGGTGACCGAGACCGGATAGATATGGGCACCATAGCCGTCGACCAGGCGCGTGTAGTCGGTGATCTTTCCGTCCGGTCCCCGCACCTTCGCGAGCGCCTCCATCAGCTTCGCGGAGGCGGGCAGGGAATTGCCATAGGTAATGATCTGCGCGTGCGGGAAATATTTGCGGATCGAGGCGACTGAGGCGGCGAGGTAGGGGCCATAGCCGCGTGCGAAGGTTTGCGCCTGGGCATCGGTGAGGAACCACTTCCATTGATGGCTGGCCCAATCCGCCCCCGTCGGACTGTCGGCGTCGTTACAATAGAGGTCGAGTTCGTTGCCGATTTCGAAGGCGTCCACGCTCTCGCCCGCGGCGCGAACCGCTACGAACTGCGCCTCGATGCGCTTGTGGTAAGCGGCCATATCGATCTTGCTCAGGGGGAAGGTCCCCCACTGACAGCCGCTCTGTGCCCTGGTGAGATAGGCACCCGGCGGATAGTCCGAAGCCTGTGGGCCGAAGACCGCCAGGATCTTCATGTTGCGCGCATGAACGAGCTTCACCAGGTCGACGAAAAGGTCGGGAGTGCCTTTGCCGAAGCCGTCGCGAAACCAGGCCGCATGGACCCGCGCGATCCCGTCCATCACGGCGACCCGGCGCGCCTCGAAATTCCCTGGCTTGTTGTAGTCGGCCGGTAGGAAGGGCGCGGCTTGGGGTTCCTGGGGCCAGGAAAGCGTCCATTGCGTCGCCATGTTCGACCGGTCGACGCCGAATTCCGCCGGCGGGACGGCGGTGGACGCGCCGCCGGTCGCCAGGACGGTCAGCGCGAACAACGCGGCCGCAGTCAGGGTCCGCCGCGTCCAGCCCGTTATGACGCGCGCGCGCGAGGCCGGTCGACGCTTGGTATCGCCACAAAAGAGCTCAGCCTGGATGTATTTCCGGGTGAAGGTCAACGCGACGAGACGCGATCATGTTGAGAGGCTCAAAATAACGCAAAGCCGCCGCATCTGCAACGGATGGAGGCAACCTTCTGCTCCGAAACGGCTGGCCGGCAGCCAAAAGGCAAGCGTTCTTTCGCTTTGCTATCGGTTCTCCGGATGGCGCGAGTGGAGCTGGTCGGTTCACGATGCTCGGGTCCTTCCGCGGGGCGCTCCCTGCCAACTCTGGCCGTTGAGAGTAGGGAAGATTGGCAGGCAGGTTTGCCTATGAAGCCGGGCGAACGCGGCCATTCCGCTGCCGGCAAATGAAGCCTTCATTGTGCCGCACACCTAGATCATTTTCCGACCTGATTGGATCAGGATGCCTGCCGGAAAATGCTCCAGCCGTTTATTTTGATTAGCATCTTTATCCGATGGGTGACCCAATCTGGCCGGATGATGCGCTAGGCGCCCAAGCATGCGCCGGGGCTGCGGAGGGCGCGCTCGGGATTCGGTCTCCGCCAGCCTGCGCCGTCATGGAACTACAGGCTCGCAGATCCTCGGACGTCGCGCTGCCTGTTCCGGCCGGAGCCGCACAGGGACCACCGACATGCCCGAGCAGATGCTTGCTTCCCTGGCGCGGACCGCTTCGCCACCCAGGCGGCATGCCGCACTTCTGGCGGGCGTCAGCTGCCTGGCCCTCGTGGCGGCGGGTGCCGGACAGGCGCAGGCGGCGCTGTTCCCCTCCATCAACCAGGCGCTGGCGGCAGGCGGCAGAGCTATGGCCGGTGGCGTGGC
>CAZZVF010000289.1:0-4455 GCA_964657355.1 uncultured Buchnera sp. | reverse complement strand
AATTGAAGATCATCGCGGCGAACGCGGCGTAGAAGGCGACCTCGTGGAACATCGTCCAGGCCACGGTCAGGATGGTCTTGCTGCTGAACACATGGACCAGGGCAAAGGCGTCGACGATCGGCCCGGCCTGGCGCTCGATGCCCGTGCCGAAATTCGGCACCACGAAAAACACCGGAATCAAGGCGAGCAGAACGATCCAGTACACCGGGTAGACCCGGCTGAAGCGACGCCAGGCGAACCGCGCGAAACGCGAGCGGTCGCCGAGGTCGCGGCGGTGCGCGACATAGATGATGAAGCCGCTCAGCACGAAGAAGTAGTCGACCCCGGCATGGCCGCCAAACTCGAAGAAATCGCCCAGTGGCCGGTCGGCCCAGTATTTCGGCAGGCCGAAGAAGGAGTGGTTGGCGTGGAATATAACGACGAGCAGGCAGGCGAGGCCGCGCAGTGCCTGGATCGACCGGAAATTTCCACCCGCGCGACTTTCGTCGGCGCGGCTCAGCCGCACTTCATCCGCCGGCACCGCTCATCGCCCCATATCGAAATATTCCTACGACCCGACCGTCAGCGAGGCTACGGCCTGCAAACCCCCGGGATGAGTAACATGCTGCAGGTGCGGCATTGACAAAAAAACGCCGGCTTCAGCGTGACATCATCCTTGCATAGAGTTCGGCAAAGGCGCGGTGAAATCCGGCCATGCTGAAATCGGCCAGAATCCGCGCATGCGCGACCCGGCGCATCTCTTCGACCTGGGTAGGATCCTCCAGCAGGGGGCGCAGCTTGCCCACGAGTTCCTCGCCATCGGTGACCAGCAGGCCGTTGATGCCGTCCTCGATGGCGTAGAGGATGCCGCCGGCCGGATAGCCTGCGACGATAAGGCCGGCGGTCATCGCCTCGAAAATCACCAGCGGTCCTGGATCGGGAACCTTGGACGGCACGAGCAGGATATCGAGCCCGGCATAGGTGGCCGCCCCGGTCACCCAACCGTCCAAACGCGTGTGCGGCGCCAGGTCCTCGTCGGCCAGCCGCTGCAGGATACGCTGCCAGTATTCGGGCATGTCCGGATCTGGCCGGCCGCGTATGGTCAGGGTCGCATCGATGCCGGCCCGCCGCACGCAGGCGAACCAGTCCAACAGCAGATCAAGGCCCTTGTTCGGATGAAACCGGCCGACGAAGCCGAGCCGCAACGGGCCGGCCTGCGGCAGTTGGGCGGATAACGCGGCGAAAGCCGGCGTGATGCCGTTGGGAACGACGCACACATTCGCCGGCAGTTCATCGCCGGGAAAGCACGGGCGCGACACCAGCACCACCTGGTGGACACACCGCGCAATGCTGCGCCAGATGATGCGCTCGGCCCGGCTGTAAGCGATATCGTGCAGATGAACGAGGGTTCGGCTTCGCGTCGCCAGGCCCAGCACGGCGCAGATGACATGCGCCTTCAGGCCGTTGCTGTGGATCACGTCGCAGTGGTGCAGTTGCGCCATGCGCTGGATGCGGCGGGCGCACGCCACGACGTCCCAGGCGGCCGCCAGGATCGGCAGCAGCCGGGGCGGCCGGTGCACCGCCAGCAACGCGCCTGGATGGTAGGCGTCCACTTCGGCACCTCTGGCCCGTGCCGCATCCGCCAGCGCGCCCTCCTCCGGTACGGCGAGCACCGGCTCGAGATATGGGTTCGCCAGCATGTTGCACAGGACGATCTCCGCGCCGCCCTTGATGTCGCTGACCGGCGAGACAAACAGCACGCGCGGCTTTGGCGCAGCTTGCAGGCCGTCAGCACTCACCCGTGCTGCGACCGGATCGCGTCCCCGTGCGACGTAGCGCCCCGGATCGCGTCGCGATGCGCTTTCGCACCAATGATGGCTTCGGCGAGATCGTCGGCGATGGTCGTGATGGCGAAGCGGTGCCGCGCGCGCGCCATTCCGGCAGCACCCGCCTGCCGCATCTCGTCGGGATTGTCCGCCAGGTGGTCGAGCAGCGACGCGAGTGCCGCAACATCGCCCTCCGGCACGACCCATCCGCCATCGGCGATCACGGCCGGGATCGCTCCGGAATCCGACCCGATGACCGGCACGCCGCAGGTCAGCGCCTCCATGATGACGCGGCCGAACTGCTCCTTCCAGGTCCGTGTCGTGCGCGACAGCAGCACCAGCGCGTCGAGCCCGTTCATCATGCGTGCCACGGCTTCGGGCTCGCCCGGGTCGATGATGCGCACCCGGTCGGCGACGCCGCTCGCCGCGGCATGCGTCTCGAGCGCCGCGCGATCGGGCCCCCTCCCCATGACGAGCATGGTCACAGCGGTCTTGCACGAGGCTATGGCGCTGACCGCGTCGTGCAGGCCCTTTTCACGCACGATGCGCCCGACATAGCCGATGACGAAGCCGGAAACGCCGAGCGCCTCGCGCGAAGCTGCCCGATCCATCGGCTGGAACACGGTGCCCGCCACGCCGTATTCGACGATCTTCGCCGGCCCCTCGTAGCCGCAGCCGCGCATGACGCCGATTCCCGCCTGCTGGCGTGCGACCAGCATGTCGGCGCGTTTCAAGGTGTAGCGGCGGATCTGCTGGAACGGCGGCGGTAGGCGGCGCAGGATGTTCTGGTCGGTCTCGACGATCACCGCCGCATCCGGCAGCAACGCGTCGCGCAGGCGCACGACCTGCAATGCAGCGAGGCTCCACGGCTCCTCCCAGGCGGCGATCACGTCCGGTCTGATATCGCGCAACAGGCGTCTTAGGCCGGGGTAGTGATGCAGATACCAGCCGACCTTCGGCAGCGATTGCAGGCGCACCTTCTCGGTGCGGAAGTCGAGCGGACCGTCATGCGGGTCCAGCTTCATCACCTTGCCGTATTCCTCCCAGCGATCCGGTGCGATCACCGTCAGATGGATCTGGGCATTGCGCTCGGCCAATACCTCGTAGCGAAGCCGGCCGCTCGTCCTGTTCACCGCGGAATGGGATATGGCTAGAACCCGTAGAGGACTGGACACGAATACCTTGATCCCGGGCGGATGGATTTCATCAACCTTATGCGGCGCGGCCCGTCAACCACGCCGGCGGGGTCAGGCGCGGGCGATGCTGGCGGGCGCCATCTGCGCGTTTGCCGCTTTGACGCATGGCGCCGACGGGCGTTCGCGGGCGGGCGAGGTGAGTTGCACGCAGTTCGGCTGCATCGCGGACGGCGCGCCGCATCGCGTCGGCGACACCAACTTTCCGGGCCTGCCGCACCGGATCGCGACGTTGCGCGAACTCAACGCCTATACCGATCCCGCAGGTGCCCACCCCTATGCCCGCATCGGCCAGCAACCCTACGGCGTGTACCGCGCCCTGCCGGTGCTGCAGGCCACGGCTACGGGCGTGGCAAGCATCGCGTTTAATACCGCCATCGAAGTCGCGGCACCGGGCACTGCGCTGGGCGACAGTTTCGTGCCCGTTGCCAGCATGGGATTTGGACCAATCAGGCCGGGAATGGCCTGCGCAGGCAACGGCATAGCCACCGGCGCGCGCATCGTCCTGTACAATCCGCATGCACGCATCATCGAGCTCGACCAGCCGGTTGGCGCCAAGCTGCCAGCTGGTGCGAAGTTCAGCTGCGGCACCGATCTGGCCGATCTCGCGGCCGGCGCCTCGGTGCGCGGCCCGGGTATCGCACCCGGCACCGTCGTCCTGCGCGTCGACAACACGCCGGGCCGGCAATCGGTCATATTATCGCATGCGATGTTGGCACAGGCCCCCGCCCTCACCCCGCTGGAATTCTGGTCGTCCTACAGCGATGCGCAGATCGCCGCCGCGCAGATGGACTGGGTCGGCGTGCAGGCCGCCCTCGCTGAAACCCACGCAAAAGGCGGCGGCACCGTGCACCTGCCGGCCGGCATCTACCGCATGGGCGCACTCGGCCTGGTGCAGCCCGACTCACGGGAAACCGGCACCGACGCGCATGGCGTCGACCTCGTGGGCGACGGCGCGGCGAACACGCATCTAACCTGGAGCGGCGATCCCGGCGCCGGCGCCTTCCTGCTCACCTCGGCCTTCCGGCTCACCGACGCGAACCAGAACAAAGGCCTCTGGTCCGGCTTCGACATCGAGGGACCCGGCAAGCCCGTCGCCGCCGGCATGTCGGGCGCGCAGGCGGACGGGTTGGGCGAAGGCGGTCACCGGCACATCGTCGGCGTCAGCGTGTCGCGCACGCACGCCTGCCTCGCCGTCACCAGCGACCAGACGGAATTCGAACGGCTCGACCTGCGCGACTGTTATTACGGCGTGTATTTCGATCTGCCCAACGGCTACGGCAATTTCGGCGACCATCTGTTCCTCGAAATCGGCATGAGCAACATGGGCATGGCGGGTGTCGCGTGCAGTGCCACCTATTGCAGCGTCGGCGACACCTGGATGCGGTCCGGCATATTCGGCGCGCCATTCGGTTTCTACAAGGAAACGGCTGAAGGTTCTGGGTCGCTGCTGCTTC
>CAZZVF010000288.1:1570-4469 GCA_964657355.1 uncultured Buchnera sp. | reverse complement strand
AGTCAACACGTCAAAGCCGTCACAATGATCGCGATCGGGCTGGGCGAAATGATCCGGCGCCCAAGCCTCCACCCGGGCCGGGCCGCGCAGCAGCAGCGGCGCCGACAGCCCGACCGACAAGGCGATCTCGCGCCCGGATGTGGCGGGCATGGCTGCGACCGCCCGGTTCAGCCACCCGCTGTTCAGGCGCTGGCCGGTGCCGCTTTCGAGATAGTCCTGCGCCTCGAAATGGCTCCTGCTCCTGTAGTTGCCGGCCACGGCATGAACCATCAGCGCATCGCCCGACCGGTACATGCCATGGATGTTCGCCAGCGCCGGATGCAGGCCGAACCGCCCGCCCAGATCGAGCACGCCTCCCGCCTGGCCCGGCGACGCCAAGGCGAGGGGCCCGCGCAAAGCAGCGAAGGCCGGGTCGCCGTAGGGCTGCACGGCGGACATCCCGTCCAGGGCGCCGCGCAGCAGAACCACCACGAACCGCTTCTCCCCCGGCGCGTCGGCGAGTGCCACCGAAATGCCCCCGATCGTGAAGGCCGCGGTCAGTCCGAGCAGCGCCTGCCGCCGGCTCAATGCGGGATGCAGTCCGGCCCCGTCCGCGGACCGGGCAAGGAATGATGATGCGGGCATGTCTCTACCGCCTCTGAAATTCGGGCGCGGTCATCAGCAGGGTCAGCGCGTCACGCCGCGAGCCCGCGGCGCGGAGCTGCGCCATCGTCTCCTGGCGCAGCAATGGCCCCAGGCTGGTTTCCGCCAGCTGCATCGGATCCAGCGCTGCAGAACGACCGGCCACGCCGTAGGCGAAATCCACCCGCTGCAGCATCGCCTCCGGGTTGGCCCAGTCCGACGCGCGGTCCGGCCAGCCGATCGGGAACGGCGCCTGAAACACCCCCTGTCCAAGCCCGCTGACCGCCTGGGGCAGGGCCGGAACCGCAGCCGGCACGGTGCCGACCGCCCGCAAGGTTGCAATGACATAGTCCTGCGGGGACCTCAGCTTGGTCAGCGGAGTCCATGCACCTTGCAGCGTCACCAGCGCCGCCGACGCCGCGCCGAGATCGCCATGCGTGTCGCGCAGCACCGCTTCGATGATGCGCACCTGTCCCGGCGGCGGATCGTCCGACACGAAATGCCGCACCAGCTTCTCGGCGAGATGACGGTGCGTGGCCGGGTGGTCCGCTAGCCAGGTTAGCAGCGCCACGCCGCCCGCCTCGCCGTCGGGCCAGGTCCGGCCCATCACCACCTGCTCTCCCGGCTCGTGCCTGTTGTCCCGGAACACGAAGCCGCGCGGCTCGGATTTCCGCTCCACCGCCCACCCGGTCAGCACGCGGGCAAAAGCCGTCACATCCGCCTGCGTGTAGCCCGAGGCCGGAGTGACCGTATGCAGTTCGAGGCACTCGCGCGCGAGGTTCTCGTTCAGCCCCTGCTTATGCGCCATGCCGCTCATGCTGTCGGGACCGGAGGATTTCGCCTGGTCCAGATATTCGAGCATCGCCGGATGGCGCATCACCGCCAGCAGCATGTCTCGGAAATTGCCTGTCACATGCGGCCGGATCGCCTCGCGCACATAGGGCCCGGCGGTCGCCGTGATGATCCGGTTTCTGGTGGCCACCGAGAAATGGTTGGCCCAGAACCACACCAGCCGCTCGCGGAACGGCGCCTGCGTCACCAGCGCGTTGCAAAGCAGATCCTGCACCTCCTGCCTCGCCGCCCGGCGAACCGCCTGCGCTCCCTCCATATCCTGCGGCAGCTTCGGCTGCCCGCCCGTCCCGCGGCCGTCGCGCTCCGCCTGGTGGGTTTCATCCATGGCGCGGGTGGCCAGACCGAGCGCATCGGAGGTCGTCAGCTTGCCGGCAAGCGGCAGCGGGTCCGGCCCCTGCAACTGGCCGAGAAGCCACGCATGCGGGTCGGACGGAACCGGGTCGTCCGGTCGCCGTCCCAGGCCGAACCGGACGAAAGCAATGGCGGCGTTCGTATCCATGCCGCCTCTATAGCGGCCAACTCCATAACGGTGTGTGACGAACAGTGTGGGCGCGCCACCGACCCGCCGGCCCCTGGAGCACCCAGCCAACCGCCGCCCATCACGACTCCGCGCTTGCAAAACCGGCCGTCGTGACGCACATCCACGCCCATCATCACCCCGCTGCTGCACGGGTGGGCGCACGGGACAGGTGTCCTGGCAGCGCCCTTCGTGGCATGGAGGCCTACGTGTCCGCGACTGAACTCGACAAGATCCGCAACATCGGCATCACCGCGCATATCGACGCGGGCAAGACGACGACGACAGAGCGTATCTTGTATTACACAGGTGTGTCGCATCGCATCGGCGAAGTGCACGACGGCAACACCACGACCGACTACATGGACCAGGAACGTGAGCGCGGCATCACGATCACCTCGGCCGCGGTCACCTGCGAGTGGAAAGACCACCGCATCAACATCATCGACACGCCCGGCCACATCGATTTCAACATCGAGGTGAACCGCTCGCTGCGCGTGCTCGACGGCGCCATCTTCATCATCGAAGGCGTCGCCGGCGTGCAGCCGCAGTCGGAAACCAACTGGCGCCTGGCCGACCGCTACAACGTCCCGCGCATCATCTTCATCAACAAGCTCGACCGTACCGGCGCCGATTTCTACCGCGCGTTCGATACGCTGAAGGAAAAGCTCGACATCGTGGCGCTGCCTTTGCAGCTGCCGATCGGCATCGAGGAGAACTTCCTGGGCGTCGTCGACCTGGTCGAGATGAAGGCCATCATCTGGGAAGGCGGCGAACTCGGTGCCAAGTTCCACGACGAGGAAATCCCCGAGGACATGAAGGAGAAGGCAGCCGAATACCGCCAGCTCCTGCTCGACACCGCGGTCTCCGTCGATACCGTCGCCATGGAAGAATACTTCGAGAAGGGGG
>CAZZVF010000288.1:0-1560 GCA_964657355.1 uncultured Buchnera sp. | reverse complement strand
GTCGACGTCGCCACGCTCAAGAAGTGCATCAAGAAGGGCGCCATCTCCGGCGAATTCCGCCCCGTCCTCTGCGGCACCGCGTTCAAGAACAAGGGCGTGCAGCCGCTGCTCGACGCCGTGCTCGACTACCTGCCGTCGCCGATCGACGTCCCCGGCATCAAGGTCGCCGCCGACGAGGGCGTGGAAGAGCGCATCGACGACGACCGCCGCGTCATCCCGGCCGATCCGAAAGCGCCCTTCGCCGGCCTCGCCTTCAAGATCATCAACGACAAATACGGCACGCTCACCTTCGTGCGCGTCTACGCCGGCACCCTCAAGCAGGGCGACATGGTGCAGAACACCACCAAGGACCACCGCGAGCGGATCGGCCGCATGTTCCAGATGCACGCCGACAAGCGCGCCGAAATCAAGGAAGTCTTCGCCGGCGACATCGCCGCCTTCGTCGGCCTCAAGGACACCGGCACCGGCGACACGCTGGCCTCCAGCGACGACCCGGTCATCCTCGAGCGCATGGCCTTCCCGGTCCCGGTCATCGACATCTCGGTCGAGCCGAAGACCAAGGACGGCGTGGAAAAGATGACCCTCGGCCTGCAGAAATTGGCCGGCGAGGACCCCAGCCTGCGTCTCAAGACCGACCAGGAAACCGGCCAGACCATCCTGTCCGGCATGGGCGAGCTGCACCTCGAAATCATCGTCGACCGCCTGCGCCGCGAATACGGCGTCGAGGCCAATGTCGGTGCGCCCCAGGTCGCCTACCGCGAGACCATCAGCAAGACGCACACGGAAACCTACACCCACAAAAAGCAGTCGGGCGGTTCCGGCCAGTACGCCGAAGTCAAGATCGAATTCGCCCCGCTCGAGCGGAACGAAGGCATCACCTTCGAGAACAAGGTCGTCGGCGGCACCGTGCCGAAGGAATACATCCCGGCCGTCGAAAAGGGCATCAAGGTCCAGGCCGACACCGGCGTGCTCGCCGGCTTCCAGAC
Source organism: uncultured Buchnera sp. (assembly GCA_964657355.1). GTDB lineage: Bacteria > Pseudomonadota > Alphaproteobacteria > Acetobacterales > Acetobacteraceae > BOG-908. The sequence continues at coordinate 574 of CAZZVF010000288.1, read as the reverse complement.
CGTCGACTTCCGCTACACGCTGCTCGACGGCAAATACCACGACGTCGACTCGTCCGCCCTCGCCTTCGAAATCGCCGCCAAAGCCTGCTTCCGCGAAGGCATGAAGAAGGCCGGCCCGGTCATCCTCGAGCCGATCATGGACGTCGAAGTCACCACCCCGAACGACCATGTCGGCGACGTCGTGGGCGATCTCAACCGCCGCCGCGGCATGATCCAGAACCAGGAAAGCTCGGGCTCCACCGTCATCGTCCGCGCCCACGTGCCACTGAAGGAAATGTTCGGCTACATCTCCCACCTGCGCAGCATGACCAAAGGCCGCGCCTCCTTCACCATGCAGTTCCACCACTACGATCCGGTCCCCCGGAACGTAGCCGACGAAATCATGGCCAAGAGCGCCTGATTTACCTCTGACGGTCATCTGGCGCGCTTCACGGTGCTCACGGCCCCAAACGGCCGCTGCGCGCCGGTTCTCGAGAAGCACGCCAGCTGACTCGTCAGAGCAAATTTACTACCGCTCACTAGTTAGAAAGTAGCCGTCACGGCCGGACTTGATCCGGCCATCCGGCCGGACTTG
>CAZZVF010000287.1:0-4472 GCA_964657355.1 uncultured Buchnera sp. | reverse complement strand
AGCAGCGCGGCAACCGGATGTTCGGCGGCGACAGCACGCACATGCCGCTCAAGATCAACACGTCCGGCGTCATTCCCCCGATCTTCGCAAGCTCCATCCTGCTCGTACCCGCCACCATCGCCGGCTTCTCGAACACCTCGAATGCGCCAGGCTGGGTCACAACGATCACCGGCCAGCTCGCGCATGGACAGCCGCTCTACATGTTCATGTATGCGGCGATGATTATCTTCTTCTCGTATTTCTACACTGCCGTGGTCTTCAATCCGCAGGAGACTGCCGACAACCTCAAGAAATATGGCGGTTTCATTCCGGGCATCCGCCCTGGCACGAACACAGCCGAATACTTCGATACGATCCTGACCCGCCTGACCACCGTCGGCGCTCTGTACCTCGTTGCCGTGTGTCTGCTGCCTGAGATCCTGATCAGCCGTTACGGTCTGCCGTTCTATTTTGGTGGCACTAGCCTCATGATCATCGTCTCGGTCACGATGGACACTATCACCCAGATGCAGTCGCACCTGATCGCCCACCAGTACGAGGGGCTGATTCGCAAGAACCGTGTTCGGGGGAGGGGGCGTTGAACCTCATCCTCCTGGGGCCGCCAGGCGCAGGCAAGGGGACGCAGGCTAAGCGGCTGGAGCAGCGCGAGCACATCGCGCAGGTGTCGACCGGAGACATGCTGAGGGCTGAGGTCGCGGCAGCGAGCGAGATCGGCCAGCGTGCCAAGGCGATCATGGAATCCGGCGCCCTCGTGCCGGACGAAATCATCATTTCCATGCTGGGCTCACGCATCCGCCAGCCCGATTGCAAGCGCGGCTTCATCCTCGACGGCTTTCCCCGCACCGTGCCCCAGGCAGAAGCGCTCGATAGCCTGCTCGAGGGCATGGGCATCCGGCTCGACGCCGTGATCGAACTCCGGGTCGACGATGCAGCCCTTGTCGACCGTATCGCAGGCCGCTTCACCTGCGCCAACTGCGGTACTGGCTACCACGACACGTTCCACTCCACGAAGCAGGACGGCATCTGCGACGTATGCGGGGGCCATGAGTTCGTCCGGCGGGCCGATGACCGTCGTGAAACCGTGGCGGCAAGGCTCGACGCCTATCACAAGCAGACCGCGCCAATCCTTCCGCACTATAACAAGGGCGGCCGGCTCGTCGTAGTCGATGGAATGGCAGACATCGACGCCGTCACTGCCGCAATCGAGCAGCATCTCGAACGTCTAACTGAAAAGCAGCAGGTAACGACAAGTTGATCAATCTGCATTGACTCACGGCGGGGTGGCACTATAAGTCCACCCCCTCGGCAGCATACCTGTTCTCGTGGGCAGGCGCGTGCCGTTCTCGCATCTTGGCGGTCTAACCGGCCCTGTTCGGGTCTTATGAGGCGTTCGGCCGGCGTGGCCGATCGCAAGGAGTGACGGGCGTGGCGCGTATTGCCGGTGTGAATATCCCGACCAACAAGCGAGTGACGATCAGCCTGCGCTATATCTACGGCATCGGGCCGAAGAAGGCGCAGGACATTTGCACGAAGCTCGGCATCCCGGACGATCGCCGCGTCAACCAGCTGAGCGATGACGAGGTTCTGCGCATCCGCGAGTTGATCGACCGCGACTTCCGGGTCGAGGGCGATCTCCGCCGCGAGAACGCGATGAACATCAAGCGTTTGATGGATCTTGGTTGCTACCGCGGCCTGCGCCATCGTCGTGGCCTGCCTGTCCGCGGTCAGCGCACACACACCAATGCCCGCACGCGCAAAGGCAAGGCGGTCGCAATCGCCGGCAAGAAGAAGGTGACGAAGTAAGGCCCGCGCGGCAGCGCCTGGGCCCTTCTCCGTCTCTCCACAAGAACAGGATTTCCGATCATGGCGAAACCCGCCGCCTCCGCTACGCGCACTCGTCGCAAGGAGCGCAAGAACATCATATCCGGCGTCGCTCACGTCATGGCGTCGTTCAACAACACGATGATCACCATCACGGATGCCCAGGGCAATGCGATCGCCTGGTCATCCAGCGGCAGCCAGGGCTTCAAGGGGAGCCGCAAATCTACCCCTTATGCAGCGCAGGTCGCGGCCGAGGATGCCGGCCGCAAGGCACGCGAGCATGGCATGGAGACACTCGAGATCGAAGTCAGCGGTCCTGGTTCGGGCCGGGAAAGCGCGTTGCGAGCGTTGCAGGCCGTCGGTTTCTCGATCACCGCCATCCGCGACATGACGCCCATTCCGCATAATGGCTGCCGCCCACGCAAGCGCCGCCGGGTCTAATACGAGGCTCCGCGGCCGCTCCCACAAGAGCCGGCCGCAGACATGATTGAGTAATGCAAGGGCTGGGGCGTTCTGCGCCCCGGCTTCTGTTCAGGTCCACTGCTTATGATCAAGCCGCCTTCTTCAAGGCCTTGGTCCACCCAGCGGTGCCGGTCCTGAAGAACGAAAGAGAGGCAATAGAGTGGTCATCCAGAGGAACTGGCAGTCGCTGATCAAGCCGGAGAAGCTGGAAGTCGAGCCCGGCACGGACCCTCATCGCACCGCGACCGTCGTCGCCGAGCCGCTGGAGCGCGGCTTTGGCATGACGCTGGGCAACGCGATCCGTCGCGTGCTCCTGTCATCGCTGCAAGGTGCCGCCGTCACCGCACTGCAGATCGATGGCGTGCTGCACGAGTTCAGTTCCGTAGCCGGCGTCCGCGAGGACGTGACGGACATCGTGTTGAACATCAAGCAACTTGCCCTGCGCATGCATGGCGAAGGTCCCAAGCGCATGACGCTGACGGCGACCGGCCCCGGTGAAGTTCGTGCCGGCCAGATCCAGGCTGGGCACGACATTGACATCATGAACCCGGACCTCGTCATCTGCACGCTCGACGATGGCGCGAAGCTGGGCATGGAACTGACGGTACAGCTCGGACGGGGCTACGTTGCGGCCGCGGCAAACCGCCCCGAGGACGCGCCGATAGGCCTGATCCCGGTTGACGCCATCTACTCCCCGGTCAGGCGCGTCTCATACAAGGTCGAGCCTACCCGCGTTGGCCAGGTCACCGACTACGACAAGCTGCTGCTGACCGTCGAGACGAACGGCGCGGTTGGCCCCGAGGACGCAGTCGCCCTCGCTGCCCGAATTCTGCAGGACCAGCTTAAGCTTTTCATCAACTTCGATGAGCCGCAACAGGTTCGCGCAGACGAAATCCAGGACGACCTGCCGTTCAACCGCAACTTGCTTCGCAAGGTTGACGAGCTCGAATTGTCCGTACGCAGTGCGAACTGCCTCAAGAACGACAACATCGTCTACATCGGCGACCTGGTTCAGAAGACGGAGCAGGAAATGCTCCGCACCCCGAACTTCGGCCGCAAGTCGCTTAACGAGATCAAGGAAGTTCTCACCAACATGGGGCTGGCCCTGGGCATGAACGTGTCCGGCTGGCCGCCTGAGAACATCGAAGATCTCGCCAAGCGGCTCGACGAGCCTTTTTGATTAGCTGACGGCACACGCGAGCCAGTCGAAGTTTTGGAGTAAGTCATGCGTCATGGGGTAGCCGGCCGTAAGCTCGGCGTCACATCCACCCACCGTCTCGCCATGTTCCGCAACATGGCTGTGGCGCTCATTAAGCACGAACAGATCACCACCACCCTGCCGAAGGCCAAGGAATTGCGCCCCGTCGCAGAGAAGCTGATTACGCTGGGCAAGCGTGGTGGGCTTCATGCACGGCGTCAGGCTCATGCCCAGCTGCGTGACGACAAGATCGTCAACAAGCTCTTTGCGGCACTCGCGGACCGCTACAAAGGCCGCCAAGGTGGTTACACCCGCGTCCTGAAGGCCGGCATCCGGTATGGCGACGCGGCACCGATGGCGGTTATCGAGTTGATCGACCGCGACCCGTCGGCCAAGGGTCAGGATAGCGGCCCGCGCCAGGAACTGCCTGAATCCGAAGCCGAATAAGCCGTGTCAGCGGGCCGAGTGGCCCGAGAGGTCTCAGACTGTAGATGATAAAAAACGCCTGCGAACATGTTGCTCGCAGGCGTTTTTCATTAGCGAGCGGCCGGGAGGTCGCCCTCTCGGCCACATTTCACACTTCTACTTGCCGTCGGGCGAAGGAGCCGGCGCGGCGTCAGGCGCCGGCGCAGCCGGGGCGGACGAATCGGATGACGGAGCCGCCGTGTCAGACGAAGCAGCCTTCGCCTTCTTCATCTTTTTCATGTGCTTCATGCTCTTTTTGGCGGGAGCGGAAGCAGTGCTCTTCTCATCGGTCGGCGTAGGAGCCGAGAACGCCTTACCGGACTTGGCTGCGTCCAGGCTCTTGGCATTCAGGTCGTCCACCGCCGCGTCGTGCGACTTCGATTCCATCTTGCCACTCTTCATATGGCCCGACTTCATCGCGTGGTGCTTCGACATCATATGGTGCGCCATCGGCTTCTTGTCCGTGGACGAGGTGTCCGCGGGAGCAGCGTCAGGGGCCGGTGCAGGAGCTGCGTGAGGCGATCGT
>CAZZVF010000286.1:0-4508 GCA_964657355.1 uncultured Buchnera sp. | reverse complement strand
GGGCTCGGGACACCGGTCGGCGCGCCGGCCTTGCCCGCGGAATCGCCCTATGCAACCGCGGTCGGGGGCACCAGCATCGTTAATGACCCAAACAACCAGAAAAACTTCTATCCCACCGCCTGGGGTTACGAACTGGCCTTTTTGTTTAATGGCATTGCCTCCAACCCGCCGGGCCTCAGTTACATTGGTGGAAGCGGGGGCGGCCAGAGCATTCATATCGCCAAGCCGAAATGGCAGGCGGCGCTGCCTGGAAACTATCGGCTGACGCCGGATGTCGCGGTCGTGGCTGACGCGAAGACAGGCGGCCTCACCGTGTGGAAGCCGCAGACAGGTCCGGTTACAATTAACAACTATGCAGCAGGCACAGGCTTTGCAACTCCGCTGTTTAGCGCGATGTGGCTGATTGCCGGCCAGTACGCCGGCCATCCGCTGGGGCAGGCCGCGCCGGCGATATCGCGGCTGAAGGCGGGGCAGATCACCGACGTGCAGCCGCTGGCGCTGTTCAAGCCCACGAACGTGAGCGGCACGGTGACGGATTCGAACGGCAACGTGACATCCTTCGACGATCTGCAAGTCTTCGGATCATCGGTTCCAGCCGGTCAAACCGGCGTGGTCAGCGGCCTGTACTTGGATGCGTCCGGCGCTCTCTACGCCGTCGGTTATGGGGTTGACAGAACGCTCGCCAGCACGCCGGGCTGGGATTATACCACCGGCTACGGCGAACCGAACGGCTTCCCGTTCATCACCGGCGTTGCGAAATAGCCTGATAAAAGCCGCAAAGCCGGAGAAGAAAGCGACCTTCTCCGGCTTTGCGATCGGGCTGTCCGGCCGGTCTCATCCCGCATGCCCGGTCGGCAGCGGCGTTTGCACCGTCAGCGTCTCCTTGGCAGTGTACGCCGCTAGACACTGAAGTTCTCGGTGAGCATCTTTATCCGACAGGTTGCCCCGTTCGGTCGCCCTCATAAAACCAAGGATAGCGACCATGCTGTCGTTTGATGCGGTAGCGTTCATTGGAACGCTAATTCCATCCACGCCGCGCACTGTCGGCTTCGACAATTCTCTTGCCTCTTCCTCTTTCAGCGTTGCTGCATAATCAAAGTCGTCCGCTTTGAAGAAATTCAAAAAATCGACGCTCCTTTTACGTCTGCCAGACGCTTATCAAGCCGTGCGAGCATAAATCTCCTGACACGTAGCCGCAGTCGCGGCATCCATCCTGCCGGCCAGAACGGCTGTATCCGGTGCATTTGATTGGAGTGCCTGCTCGAACACTCGGCCCGCCGCGGCAAGACGCTCGAAGCCGAACATTCCTGCGCTGCCCACCAGCTTATGTACCAGCGCAATCAATGGATCGCCAGATTCTGTCAGGGCGGCCGATTCGTGCAGTCTCCTCAACAGGGTCTCGCCGAGTTCTGCGATCGTCCGCAGGTAGGCGACGGTCGCCTCCGGAGCGAGATGTACAGCTGTACGCTCGAACACCACCAGGTCCAGCATCGGTAGCTCAGCGTCTATCGAAGAGGTAGCAAGCATAGTGATCTGCGCCGGAGCAGAGCTTCCCGTTCCGCCGAGCCGAGTCCCCACCGCGACCGCGCGTGTCACTGCGATACGCAGCTCATCCATTTCGAAGGGCTTGGCCAAATGGGTGTCCATACCGGCTTCCCGGCAAGCGGCGATTTGTTCCGTGAATGCCTGAGCGGTGAGAGCCACGATCGGCACCTGCCCGCGCTTACCCTCTAATGCGCGTATCCTGCGCGTCGCCTCCAATCCATCCACCTCCGGCATGCGCACGTCCATCAGCACGACGTCGAAATCTGTTCGTGCGACCGCTGCGACCGCCTCCGCCCCGCCGCCCGCGTAGGTAATTTGATGCCCGGCCGCACTGAGGAAAGAGCCGGCAATCTCGCGGTTCATGAAAACATCGTCGACGACCAGCACACGTAGTTTGGAGCTAAGCGGCGGCGCAGAGGAGGCGTCCGACTCATCCGGCGGAGATGCCACGGTGATGACCGAGGCGTTGATAGGCAGTTCCAGCCAGAACAAGCTTCCACCGCCTGGATTGTCCTCGTAACCGAGGCGCCCGCCCAACATGCCGGCGAGCCGCGCTGAAAGAGAGAGGCCGAGCCCGCTACCCTCCGTGGCGCGCGTGGCCTCGGCATCAAGGCGCTCAAACTCCTGGAACAGACGCCCGCGCTTTTCGGCAGGCACGCCCGGGCCGGTATCCGCGACCTCGATCCGCAGTGCAGAGCCATCAGCCGAAGATCGCAGACGCATTGCGATCGTACCGCGACTGGTGAACTTCACAGCGTTGCCCAGGAGGTTTAGCAGCACCTGCCGTAGTCGGGTCACATCGGCGAGCAGCTTTCGCGGTGTGCCGGAGGCCACAGTAAAGCTGGGCACCAATCCCTTGGCCTCCGCCAGCGGATGAATGATTTCGAGGCAGGTTTCCGCAACCTCGCGAATGTCGAACTCCGTTATCTGCAGCTCAGTATGTTCGGACTCGATCTCCGATAGATCGAGCACTCGGGTAATCATGTGGAGCAGGTGCTTGCCCGCCTCAACCATTGTGTTCAGCCGCACTTCCTGCTTTGGGTTGAGACCACCTTCCATTTGCAGCAGCCGGGCATAGCCCAGGATGCCGTTCAAGGGCGTGCGAAGCTCGTGGCTCATGCCGGCCAGAAAGCGTGACTTTGCTTGATTTGCCCGCTCGGCTGCATCGCGTGCTTTTGTCAGATGTCGCGCTAGTCCTTCCAGTTCAGCGGTTCGCGCCCTGACGCGCTCTTCTAACTTTTTCCTTGTTTCATTTAGCTCGGATACGTCGACACTGGTGCCGAGCCATCGTTTCACCTTCCCGTCGGATCCAAAAATCGGTGCGACTCGCGTCAGAAACAGACGGAACACACCATCGGCACCCCGAAGCGGGAATGTCATTTCGAAGTCGCTGCCGGTCGCAATGGAGGCCTGCCAGGATTCCAAGACGCGGAGCAAGGTTTGCGGATCGTGTACCGACTGCCAGCCCCACTCTTCCATCTCGGCTGCCGATTTGCCGGTGTAGTCATACCAGCGACGATTGTACCAGTAGATATGTCCATCCGGCTCGCCCATCCAGCATAGCTCGGCCATGCCGTCGGCCAAGGCGCGGAACTCATCGGCAACCCGGTTCAGTTCGGTATTTGCCCGCCTTAGGGCCGCTTCCGCCTCCCGCTGTTCGGTGATGTCCGTATGGACACCAACCCACTCAAGTACGGAGCCATCTTCTGGGTCAAGCAACGGCACGGCGCGGATCGCAAATGAGCGCCAGCACCCGTCAAACCGTCGCACCCTGTGCTCGAACACGAAGGTTCGTCGTTCAGCGACCGCTTGGTTCCAGGCATCAAGTGTTGGTTGGGCGTCGTCGGGATGGACTGCCAGTGCCCATCCATGGCCTTGATACTCGTGCAGATCCTGTCCGGTGACCGCGGCCCATCCGGGCTGCTCGCCCTCCATGCGGCCCGAAGCGCCGTTGGTCCAAAAAACACCCTGAACCGCGTCGATGGCGGCACGAAAGCGATCCTTCTCCCGTTTCACCAGGCGCGTCAGGTTCTCCGCCTCGCGTACCTGATTTGCGACCTGCTCTAGTTCGATATCGGCGGCTTTCTTCTCCAATTCACGCTCAACGCGTTCAGTGATAATCAGCGTTTTGGCGGTGATGTCCCAATTGGATCCGAGCATTCGCAGTGGGCGACCTGCGGCATCGCGGGTCACCAGGCCAGCACCGCGAATGTGGTGAACGCTGCCGTCGCTCCAGACGATACGAAAAACAGTCTCGAAGGGCGCGAGGCCGCAAAGGCTATCCTGTAGCGCCCGCTCGGCGCGAGCACGGTCGTCGGGGTGGAGGCTGCTCCTCCAGATCGCGACAGTTTCTGTCGTCGGGCCCGGGCAGCGGCCATACAGCTCGTACATCCTGCTGTCCCAGACCATCTGGTTGTTGACGACGTCCCAATCCCAGATGCCGATGCCGCCGGCTTGGATGGCAAGCATCAAACGCTCATTGGCATCCAGCAGCGCCTGCCGCTCGGCGATGTGGGCGGTGACATCCTGGAGCACGCCGCTCAGGCGGACCGACGCACCGTCTTCGATGACGGCACCCCCAATCGAGCGCACCCAGATTCGCCGACCGTCGGCGCGTATGAGCGGAAGCTCCAGATTCCATGGCCGGCCGCCACTCACCGCTTGCGTAATAGCGTCACTGAAGACCGCGCGCGCCTCCTGCGCGAAGAATGCAGTGGCGGTTTCTAAGGTCGGCTGAAAGCCCGGCGGCACACCGTGAATGGTGCACGTCTCTGCCGACCAAAGCAGTTTGTTGCTGGTAAGATCGAGATCCCACGCGCCCGTTGCGATGAACCCACCAACACCATCGAGCAGCTCATCGCTTTTAGAGATCAATTTACCGCCCTAAGGTCTGGTGACTCTATCAAGTATTTAGAACAGCCATTCCGGGCTGCCGGTCGGAGAGCGCGTAATTACCCCGTCCG
>CAZZVF010000285.1:0-4516 GCA_964657355.1 uncultured Buchnera sp. | reverse complement strand
GGGTGTGTTCTGGCCCGTAGCGGATGCGGGCTGACCGTTCCGGCCAACTGCGTGTCGTGCTAAATCGAACCAACGCGCTGCTGATCCGGCTCGCCTCGATCGGCGTGGCCCTGGCGGCCTGGTGGCTGGGGGCGCGACACGCCGCCTCGCCCGCATTGTTTCCGGGTCCGTTGCAGGTGGCTGGCGTGGGATGGCGGGAGATCGCGTCGGGCCAGATGCCGTTCGACGTCGCGATCACGCTGGCGCGGGTGGCCGCCGCGTTTTCCGTGTCGATGCTCGCAGGCAGCGTCATCGGCCTGGTCGCCGGCCGCCTGCCCGTGGCCGACCAGGCGATCGACCCGTGGCTCGTGGTCGCACTGAACCTGCCGGTGCTCGTGGTGGTCGTGCTGGTCTATATCTGGCTCGGCCTGACCGAGACCGCCGCCATCGTCGCGGTGGCGATTGCCAAGATCCCGACGGTGATCGTGACGGTGCGCGAAGGTGCCCGCGCGCTCGATCCCGCATGCGACGAAATGGCCTTGGTGTTCGCGGTGCCATGGCCGAGGCGGTTCCGCCACGTCATCCTGCCGCAGATGGCTCCCTACCTCGCCGCCGCCGCCCGCAGCGGCCTGTCGATCACCTGGAAGATCGTGCTCATCGTCGAGCTGATCGGCCGGCCGGACGGGGTCGGATTTACCCTGAACCTGTTTTTCCAGAGTTTCGACGTGGCCGGCATCCTGGCCTACGGGCTGGCTTTTGCCGCCATCATGCTGCTGCTGGAAACGGCCATCCTGCAACCCCTGGAACGGCGCGTGAATGCCTGGCGCTGACCGGCTTAAGGTGCGCATCGCCGGCCGCTCCTATCTGGGCCGCGCCGTGCTGGGCGACATCGCGTTCGAGGCGGGTGCCGGCGAGATACTCGCCCTGCTCGGACCATCCGGCACCGGCAAGACGACGACACTGCGCATCGCCACCGGCATCGACCGGAGCTTCGATGGAACCGTCACCCGCCCGGATGGGCGCATGGGCGTGGTGTTTCAGGAGCCCCGGCTGCTCCCCTGGCTCGATGTCGCGGCCAATCTGCGGCTGGTCGAGCCGGTGCTGGACGATGCCGCGATCGCGCGGTTGCTGGCCCTGGTGGGACTGCCGGAGACCGCGCATCTGCTGCCACGGCAACTCTCGCTGGGCATGGCGCGCCGGGCCGCCTTCGCACGCGCCCTCGCCGTGCGTCCTTCGCTGCTGGTGCTGGACGAGCCGTTCGCCTCGCTCGACCCGAGGCTCGCAGCGACTCTCGCAGCCGTCACGACCGACACCGCACGGGACGCTGGCTGCATGGTGCTGATGGCGACCCATGATCTGGACCAGGCGGTTCAGGTGGCCGGACGTATCCTGATCCTGGCGGGGACACCCGCCTCGCTCGCCGCCGACATCACCTGCCCGCCCGCGCCGGAACGCGCCGCCTTCGCCCGTTCGCTCAGGATCCGGTTTCCGTTTCTCGAAGGTGGGGCTGCCGACTGACCTGATCGGGTCAGAACGCCGCGTGGCCGAAGATGGCGATGAGCACGGCGTAGGCCGCACCGCCGACGAGGAAGCCGACCAGCGTGCCGTTCATGCGCACGTATTGCAGATCTCGGCCGACGCGCAGTTCCAGGCGATCCACCAGCGTCACGGTATCCCAGTTGCCGATTACGTCGGCGATGAAGGAGGAGATCTGGGTCTGCGCTGCCGGAAGCATGCCGGCGGCCATGCGCTCGGCCATGCGCTGCAGCCGCGCGCGGCTCGCCGGGTCGCTCGCCAGCACGTCGCCGAGGTTGCGGATGGCGCCTTCGAGCAGGGCCACCGTGTGGCCGTTCGGACGGCCGGCATCCGCTTCCATGGCGGCACGCAGGCGCGACCAGACATCCCACGACCAGGCCTGGATGGTCTCGTGGCCGACCACTCTTCGAATTGCGCGGCCGATTTCCCGCGCCCGCTCGGGATCGTTCTCCATGCGTGCGATCTCGCGCCTTACCCATTCGTCGAACGCCTCGCGCACTTCCGAGCCGGCCGGATCCATCTTGTCCATTTCGGTCGTGACCGTGGTCAGCACGCGGCTTGCGACCGAGGCGCCGATCGCCCAGCCGACGACGCGGCCGCCCTGTTCGCGGACCTTGTCCTCGATCAGGCGGCGCAGCTTCTCCTCGCCCTCGAGCATGGCCATGCGGAGCTTGTCGAGGATGAAGCCGAGCACCTCCTGGTGGCGGCCACCCTCCACCAGACCGTGCAGGGCGCGCGCGACGACGCGGCCGGCCTCCGCACCCCCCACCATGCGCGGGATCAGCCGCGCCAGCGTTCGCCTTGCCCGGCCGTCCTCCACGGTGGCCAGGATGCGCGGCAGATAGCTGGCGAGGTTGCGCGCCAGGGGCTGCACGACGGCATCCTCGGTCAGCAGCGTGCGCACGATGTCGGCGACGTCGAAGCGCGCCAGGAGTCGGCCGATTTCGCTTTCGGTGACGACGTGGCGCGCGAGGAAGCGCCCGAGCGCCTGGCCGAGGCGCGCCTTTTCATTCGGGATGATGGCGGTGTGCGGGATCGGCAGGCCGAGCGGATGGCGGAACAGGGCGGTCACCGCGAACCAGTCCGCGATGCCGCCGACGAAGCCGGCCTTGGCACTGGCCTGCAGCAGGCTGGTCCAATAGCCGGGCGGCAGATAGTAGCTGCCGATGGTCAGCCCGGCCATCAGCACCAGCAGACCGGTGGCGAAAGCCCGGTAGCGCCGGAGCATGCGTCGCGCGTCGAAATCCGGATCGGGTTCGGCCATCGGCGCGGACCCTAGTTGGTCATCCTGCGGGAGGCCAGATCGTCCCTTCGCGTTCGGCGCGGCGTCGGTGAGCGCGATGGTCACGTCCCGATTGGCTCCGCAAGCTTATGCGCCGTGACTTCGATTTCGATGCGCATGCGCGGATCGGACAAGCCCGCCACGATCATGGTCGCAGCAGGCGGGTTGCCGGCGAAGCAGCGTTGCAACGCAGGCCAGCAGGGTTCGAAGTCGTCCCGCTCGGGAAGAATGTAGCGGACCCGGACCACATCGCTGAAACCCGCACCGGCTGCGGCGAGTGCTGCGGCAATGTTGGCGAGCGCCTGCTCGCACTGCGCCACGACGCCGTCGGCGATCTGCATCGTCGCATAGTCGAAGCCGGTTGTGCCGGAGACGAAGATCCAGTCGCCGGAGATGACGGCGCGAGCGTAGGCTATGTCGCGTTCGAAGACGGAACCCGACGAAAGACGGGTGGTCGAAACAGGCTCCCGGCTCACTTGGAGCAGGCAAATGCCTCGGCGTAGGCTCTGAGAGCCAGGTGCCCGGCCTTCATCTGCTGCTCCCCTGGATTCGCCTTCAGGTATCTCACGACGACCTCGCGCAGCTGCGTGCCGGTGACGGCTTCCGGAATACACGCCACGGCCTTGTCCTTGCCGGCGCCCCCTTCAGCGTCCGCCACGCCCGACAGATAGATGTCGCATTGTTCCGTCTTGGATCCGGTGCAGAGCGACAGCAGCTTGTTGCCGTCCACTTTCGACTGGCGCTGCGCCATGGCGGTGCCGGAGACGGCGAGCGCCGCCGCGGTGAGAACGACCAAATGTGTCTTCAAGGCACGACCTCCACGGAAAAGCGTTCGATGACCGTATTCGCGAGCAGGCGGCGCGCCATGTCCTCGGCGCTTTTGCGGGCCGCTTCGGGGTCGGTCTCGCTCAGCGCCAGCTCGATCACCTTGCCGGCGCGCACTTCGCCGACGCCGCCGAAACCGAGATTGTTCAGCGCGTGGCCGATCGCCTTGCCCTGCGGATCGAGCACACCGTCCTTGAGCATGACGGTCACAAACGCCTTCATTGCATAATCTCCGGACCTTTCATGTCCCGCATGCCCGCTTCAGGCAGGATCCCGAGCCGCTTAGCCACCTCCTGATACGCCTCCTCGACGCGGCCGAGGTCGCGGCGGAAGCGGTCCTTGTCCATCTTTTCGTTCGTCTTGGTGTCCCACAGGCGGCAATTATCCGGCGAGATCTCGTCGGCCAGCACGATGCGCATGTCGTCCCCCTCCCACAGGCGGCCGAATTCCAGCTTAAAGTCGACAAGCGTGATGCCGACGCCCAGGAACAGGCCGGTGAGGAAATCGTTGGTGCGCAATGTCATGGCGACGATGTCGTCCATGTCCATCGTGTTCGCCCAGCCGAATGCGGTGATGTGCTCTTCCGCCACGATCGGGTCGCCGAGCACATCGTTCTTGTAATAGTACTCGATGATGCTCCGTGGCAGGCGGGTGCCTTCCGGAATGCCGAGGCGGGCGCAGATCGAGCCTGCCGCGACGTTGCGCACCACGATTTCGAGCGGGATGATTTCGACTTCGCGGATCAGCTGCTCGCGCATGTTGAGGCGGCGCACGAAATGGTTGGGAATGCCGACCTCGGCCAGCCGCAGCATGAGATATTCGCTGATGCGGTTGTTCAGCACGCCCTTGCCGGTGATGACGCCCTTCTTCGCGCCATTGCCGGCCGTGGCGTCG
>CAZZVF010000284.1:0-4528 GCA_964657355.1 uncultured Buchnera sp. | reverse complement strand
CCCGGACTTTCCTCCCTCGCCCTTGCAGGCAACAGCGGTCGTCCAGCCGTCTGGCCCAAGGTGTCTGGAAGCCGGGCGTTGCCGCGTCAACCCTGCGATGAGGCGAGAACCGCACGCGCCCGAGCCAACAAGGCGTCGTCCGGCTCAGCGCCGACATGCTCCTGCATCCAATGACGCTGGAAGGCGATCACCACATCCGGTCCCGGGGAAGTGCCGGCGCTCGTCTCGTATCCGATCGAGCCGAGCAGTTCAGCAAGGTCGCGCAAGCCCGCTTGGTCCAGCGTCGCGCCGGGCCTTTCCGGTGCGCGGGCAGGCCAAAGGCCGACACCGGAAGCGGCCAGCCACGCCCAGTCGAACCGCTCGCCGGGGTCCTGTTTGCGGTCCGGTGCGACGTCGCTGTGCCCAAGCACGCGCCGGGCCCCGATGCCATGCCGTCCCATGATGCCCATGCTGAGCCGGCGCACGGCCTCCATCTGCACAGGGGGAAAGGCCCGATAGCCCCATTCATGACCCGGATTGACGATTTCGATGCCGACGGAGCAGTCGTTCAGCACGCGGCGTCCCTGCCAGAACGATACGCCGGCATGCCAGGCGCGGCGTCCCTCGGGCACCAGGCAGAACACGGTGCCATCCTCGTCGACCACGTAATGCGACGACACCCGCGCCTCGGGATCGCGCAGCCGCTCGATCGCGGCCTCGGCCGACTGCATGCCGGTGTAGTGCAGAATCAGCATGTCGACCGGGCCGGGCCGGGCGTCGTGATTAGGGCTTGGCCGCTCGACTACCGGGGCGTCCTGCCTCACCTGCTCAAAGCCCCCCTGCTCAAAGCCCTCCCCTCAAAGTCCACGTTCACGCTTCACCCGGTCCCATGCGGCATTGATGCCGGCCACCTTGTCGGTGGCGCGCGCGATGAACTCCGGTGGCACCCCGCGCGAGGCCAGGCTGTCCGGATGGTTCTCCCGCATCAGCCGTTTCCAGGCCGCCCGGATGGTCTCATCGGATGCGCTACGTTGCACGCCGAGCACGGCATAAGGGTCCGCCTCGCCGCTGCCCGACGTCGTGCGTGAAGTGCCGCCACGGGCGCGATCCCATGCGGTACCATCGAGGCCGAAGCCCCGGGCGGTTCTGGCGAGATAGTCGAGCTCCTTCTGGTTCACCGCGCCATCGGCCCGCGCAATGCCGAACAGTGCGGCCAGCACGTCCTCCAGCAGGCCGCGATTGTCCGCGAAGCTTTCCCCCAGCTGGCGTGCATAGGGCTCGAAATCGTCCGCCGTGTCGCGCGCCTGGTCGAACAGGCGGCCGACCTCGCGCGCCTGCTCGGGCGGAACCCGGAAATGCCGCTTGAAGCCGTCGATCTCGGACCGCGTCACCGGCCCGTCGATCTTCGCTAGTTTGGCCGAAAGTGCCACGATCGACAGCGCGAACACCTGCTCGCGCGGCGCGAACATGGCCGCGATCCGGGCCGGGTGGAAGCCCGCGCCGGTCAGCAGACTGCCGTTCGGCATCGACAGCTTCGGCAGGCCCCCGGTATCGGCAGCGTGGCCGAGGGCTGCCCCCACCATGGCGCCGAACGGGCCGCCCATGGCGAAGCCGGCCACCCCGCCCAGCATCTTTCCCCAGTAGCTCATTTCCTTTGCCTCATCGGCGGCGGCTCATCGCAGGCTCTCCATGGCGCTCAACTAGCATGCGCCGGTTGACGGACACACAACGCAGGGGGCTTGTTGTCGGCTTCAACCGCCTCCAAAAGCCATGCGGTTCTTCCAAGAGCGTATGCTACGCGGGCCGGAACCCGGAAAACCTGGCCCGGAGCGTGGCCAATCCGGGCCATCCAAGCCAAGACCGATTTTCCTGCGCCGGGGGTGAAGCGTTGCGGGCCATTCGCACCCTGGCCATCGTCCTCGCAGCCTTGGCCGCCCTCACGCTGTTGGCTGCGTGGCTGGTGCCGCCGCTGCTCGACTGGAACCGCTACCGCGACACCATCGGCGCCATCGCGGCCTCACGCCTTGGCCGCCCTGTCGAGATCGGTGGCGGCATTACCATGCGCCTGTTCCCCGAAGCCGTGGTCACCGCCTCCAACGTGACCTTGCGCGACCGCGGCGACGGCATCAGCGCCGAGCTCGGCGCCTTGCGGCTGCAGGTCGCGCTGGTGCCATTGCTCGCCGGCCGCATCGTGGCGCGCGACCTGGTTCTCGGCGCGCCCGTGCTGCACCTGCCTTGGCCACTCCCCGCCGCGATCGCCAACCCGCCACGTCCGCTGGTGCCCGCCGGCTTCAATGCCACGCTGGAGGACGGCGTGCTCGCGATCGGCGCCATCCAGTTCGACGGCATCAATGCCACGCTGCGCGCCGACATCGTGACGGGAGCTTTGGCTGCCGCTGGCTCCCTCTCCGCCGCGGGCCGCCCATGGCGCTTCCAGGGCAAGCTCGACCCCGCGGGGGGCAATGACGGCGCGCCGATCGCCCTGCATGTCCGCGGCGAGGGCAGCCTGCGGGCCAATGCCGGCGATTTCGCCGGGCGGCTGTCCGATGCCTCGCTGACCGGCACCCTGGATGCGAACGGCGACGATTTCGGCCACGCGCTGCCCCGGCTTCCGGGCGGCTGGGTGGCACGCGCCCGGCTTGCCCTGACGCGCGGGAAACTCGAAGCGGCCGATATCGCCATTAAGTCCGTCCAGGCCAGCGCCAGCGCGAACGCCACGCTCTCACTCGCAGGCCGGCCCCGCCTTTCGGTGCAGATCACCACGCCGCATGTCGATGCCGCATGGTGGTGGCCCACGATAGCACTGCAGCTGTCGTCCCTGGCGAACGGGACTGGGCAGGGACAATCCGCGCTGCCTTTCGAGCTTACTCTGTCGGCCGACGACCTCGCCTTGCTGGGCGATACCCTCCACCACGCGACCCTGGCACTTTCGGATGATGGAACCGGCGTGCGGGTGAGCCGCGCCGAGGCCGAACCGCCCGGCGGCGGCACCGTCTCCCTGTCCGGCCCAGTCTCCAATCCGCTGCCGCATGGTGGCGCCGGAAGCGTCGCCATCGCCGGCCCGTTCCGTCTTGAAACGACCCATCCGGCAAAGCTGCTGGCATGGCTCGATCCGGTGGCGCCAGCGCTGGTGCACGCGGCCTCGGCGCTGGCTTCCATGCGACCGGACGACCCTGCGGCCTCGCTTTCCGGCACGCTCGCTTTGTCGCCGGGCCAGGCCGCACTGTCGGCTCTCGCAGGCTCGATCGCGGGAGAGGCGGTCTCCGGAGACATCGCGTTCTCCGGCCTGCAGGCTTTTCCGGAAGCTGCCGTGGAACGGCCGCGCGTCGCCGGCCATCTCCAGATCGATCACCTCGTGCTGGATCCGTTCATCCCGGCCTCGTTTGCGGCTGCCATGCCTGACCTCGAGGCAGTTGCCGGCTTCGATGCGGATTTGCGCATCGCGGCGCCCACCGCACAGGCCGGCACGATGGACTTCACCGACCTTCTGGTCGACGCGCATGACGATGCGGACGGCCTGACCCTGCGGCGCGCTTCGGCCGAACTCGCCGGCGCCCATCTCAGCGCCTCGGGCAACTTCGTCCGGCCGGCCATCGGTGCTGGCTGGTCAGTCGAATCGGGCAAGATCGCCATCGCGACGCAGGACGCAGCCGCGCTGAGAGACGCTGTGCCGCCTGGCTGGCGGTTCGTGCCTGCACTCTGGAGAGGGGCGGCGGATGCGGAACTCAGCGTTGCCGGGCCGTCCAGCGCGCTCAATCTCCAACTGAGCGCCGATGCGGGCGACCTGCGGGTGGAGGCGGAAACGCTGGCCGATGCGGAGGCGGGCACGGCCACCACCACGCTGACCCTGCGTCATCCCGGCGCGCCACGGCTTCTCGGCGACCTGGGCATTCCGCATGCCGGTACCTGGCTCGGCACCGGCTCGATGGCGTTGCTGCTGCATGCCGCCAGCGCACCGGACCGGCTCACCATCCAGGATTTCGCCCTGGCCGCCGCGGAGCTCCGCCTGCATGGCCGCGCTGATCTGGCGCAGGGCACAGCCGCTCCGACCATAGACGCCCATATCGAGGCCGAAACGCTGGCCCTCCCTGGCGTTTCCGCCTGGCCGGAGGTTGAGCGAGCGTCGCTCGTGCCGGCCGGCTGGGCAAGCGGGCTCTCAGGGCACCTGCATCTGGCCGCGGACGACGTGCTCGTCGGCGGCCGGAACTGGGCGCGCGGCCTGATGACCGATGTGGTATGGGAGCGGGGCATGATGCTGGCGGACACGCTGACGGCGAATTTCCTCGGCGGCAGCCTCGATGCCCAGATCGCGCTGTCACCGGGGGCTGTGCCGCCCAGGATCGGGCTGCGCGCAACTCTCGCCGGCGCCGCACTCTCCGGCCCGCTCACTGGCTTGCCGATCGACCCGCTGACCGGCTCGTTCGATGCGACGCTGGCCGTTTATGGCCCGCTCGCGCAGGACCAGCCGGGCCGGCCAGGCGCTGAGCCACCCGAGGAGCAGGCCGAGGGCGAGGGCGAGCACGCCCATCATCGCCTGCAGCCCCATCAT
>CAZZVF010000283.1:0-4539 GCA_964657355.1 uncultured Buchnera sp. | reverse complement strand
TCATGTCCATGCCGCCGACCGGCTGGAACATCGTCGTCTGGACATCGTTCATCATGTTGAACGACAGGTATTGCCACAAACCGGATCGCATCACCTCGGAACGCTGCAGCGGCTCGGACAGCACCGGAGCGCCGTCGGGCCCCGCGCCTGGTGGCTTGGCGAAACCACGGCGCAGCGAGGCGCCCTCGTCCCGCCCATACCGGTAGTCGGCGTCGAGCAGGCCCCAGCCCTTCATGGCCTGCAGCAAGTCGTGCCGTTCATCGGCCGTCATGACGTCGTCGAGCGCGCTCTTGTTGACCGCCTTGGCGAGAAGTTCCGCGGTCTGCCCGGTGAAGTCCCCCAGTATATGCCTGTAGCGTTGCGGAGCGCCGCCGAAACTCCTGCTGTCGTGGAGCAGTGCGTTGTGGTTCACCTCGACGAACGGTTCGAGCGCCACGCCGAAAGCGCGGCAATAATGCAGGATCGCCTGATGATGATATGGAATGCGCCACGGGCCAGGGTTGATGTAGTTGCCCGGTGCGAACTGGACCTTCTGGGTGTAGCCGCCGAGCTCGGTCAGCGTGTCGCCGCCGCGCAGACTGATGTTGCGGCCGCCGGAGCGGCTCTGGAATTCGAGCACCCGCACGGTGTAGCCCGCCCGGCGCAATTCGTGGGCCGCCAGCATGCCGGACAACCCAGCCCCCAGCACCAACACGCTCGTGCCGGCCTTGGCACCGTCGAGTTGCGGCGGCGCCTTGAAATCCGTCGGCGCCGCATGGCCGAGTTGCGTCATCGCCTGATACATGGCGATGCCACCTGCCGCCGCACCGATCCGCGCCAGCATCTGGCGGCGTGTCGTCGGTCCGCCCGCACCCTCATTCGTCATACGCTGCCTTTCGTAAAAGGCCGTCCGGTGGTATTTCCGCCGCCAGGCCCCGGTCTTGTGCCGGGCACCACAGTCTCGCATCCAACATGGTGTTTGCGGAGGCCGCAAGCCCCGATGCATCGCCCGGCCGCTTTCGCCGGCTTACAATCCGGAAAGTCTCTTGAGCCAGAATATGCCGCCAGGGCCACTCACCTACGACCAGTGG
This sequence comes from uncultured Buchnera sp., assembly GCA_964657355.1. Taxonomy (GTDB): domain Bacteria; phylum Pseudomonadota; class Alphaproteobacteria; order Acetobacterales; family Acetobacteraceae; genus BOG-908. Next base: position 3,469 of record CAZZVF010000283.1, on the reverse strand, counting down.
ATAAAGAAGCACGATACCCTGTCAGCGTCCGATCGAAGCCAGATCTTGGCACATATCGCCTTGATGCCACGTCACCCCTTGTTCTCGATCGTCATGCCGGCCTACGACACGCCCGAGGATCTGCTCAGGGAGGCTATCGCCTCCGTACAAGGCCAGCTCTATCCGAACTGGCAACTCTGTATCGCCGACGATGCCTCTCCGTCGCCCCATGTGGCCCAGGTGCTTGCGGAAGCCGCCGCCTGCGACCCGAGAATCAACTGGATCCGGCGAACGGAGAACGGGCATATTTCGGCCGCAAGCAATACGGCCATCACGCTCGCGACGGGTGAGTTCATCGCCCTCATGGACCATGACGACACATTGCCGCCCCATGCGCTCTACGAAGTCGCAGTTGAAATAAACGCGCATCCGGATTGCGACATCATCTATTCCGACGAGGACCGGATCGACGCCGCGGGCGTCAGGTCGCAACCGTACTTCAAGCCGATGTGGAGTCCCGAACTCCTATGCGGTCACAACATGATCGGCCATCTCGGCGTCTATCGTCGTGCGCTGGTCGAACGGATCGGCGGTTTCAGATCGGGCTACGAGGGCAGCCAGGATTGGGACCTCGCACTCCGTGCGACAGCCGCAACGCAGCCCGACCGCATACGTCATATACCGGCGATACTTTATCACTGGCGGTACAATTCCGGGACACCCTCATTTTCAGAGTCCTTCCTCGAACGTTGCAAGGATGCGGGACTGCGCGCCGTGCAGGACTGGCTGCAGGATTCGGGCTTTGTCGATGCCGCAGTCGCGCCAGCGCGGCTGACTCCGGAGTGGATCCGCGTTTCCTACGCCCTGCCGCGCGATCTCCCGCTGGTTTCCGTCATCATTCCAACCAGGAACCGTGCCAGCCTGCTGAAAGTCGCGGCAGCCGGCGTGCTGGACACAACGCAATGGCCGCGCGACAGGCTCGAACTCATCATTGCCGATAATGGCAGCACAGAACAGGATGCACTCGACCTGTTGGGCGTCTTGGCCGAGGACGAGCGGGTTCACATCGAAAGCCAGCCGGGCCCGTTCAATTTTGCCCGCCTGAATAATCACGCGATCGCCCGGTCTCGCGGCGACATCATCGTGTTGCTCAACAACGATGTGGAAGTGCAGGATCCGGACTGGCTTACGGAAATGGTGAAGCTGGCGCGGCTGCGCGAAGTGGGCGCGGTTGGCGCCAAGCTCATCTATCCCGATGGGCGCGTGCAGCATGGGGGTGTCGCAACCGGCCCTGACGGAATCGCAGCGCATATCCTCAGCGGCCTCGACGCCAGGGACCCGGGCTATTTCGGGCAACTCGGTTTGACGCGAGCGTTGTCGGCCGTCACCGCGGCGTGCATGGTCACACGGCGCGTCGTGTACGACGAGGTGAGCGGGTTCGACGAGGAGTTTGCAGTCGCATTCAACGACGTCGACTTCTGCCTTCGCCTGCAGGATTTCGGATATCGTGTGGTGTGGACACCGGACGCAGTGCTCGTGCATCACGAGAGCGCCTCGCGCAGCGCCGATTATGAAGATGGCCGGTTGCCCGACGCGCAGCTTGAATGGCAGAAACTGAAAAGTCGCTGGGGCAGCACGCTCGATCAGGATCCCTACCATAACCCCAACATTCTGCTGCATGACGGCGGCGGTCCGCGTTTTCCATCGGAACCGCGCCGCACAAGGCCGTGGCGTCGGCAGGCTCAGCAGGGCGCATGATTGCGCGCCGGCGGAAGCCCGCGCTATAGGTCAGACATGCCCGCCAATGATGCAGCCGTTCCAAATGGCGCGACAGAACAGGAGCTGTCCGGCGCAAGCTACGATGCCTCACATTGCGGCGCGGTTCCCTACGAGCGCAACGACCATGGGTTGGATTTCTTTGGCCGTGTAGCGGACGAGCTGCAGCGCGCCTTTGCACCGCAGACGGTGTTTGACGCCGGATGCGCGCGCGGGCTGCTTGTCGAATCCTTTTGGGACCGGGGAGTGGAGGCGCATGGCAGGGATATTTCCGCCTGGGCCATCGAACACGCGCGACCGGACATCAAGGGTTTCTGCAGCACAGGATCGATAGCGGAGCCCATCGAGGGCCATTACGATCTGCTGACATGCATCGAAGTGCTCGAGCACATGCCCGAGCAGGATGCACTGCGTGCGATTACGGAAATGGCCAGGGCCGCACCGCGTATCCTGTTTTCTTCATCGCCCGTCGACTTCGCCGAACCGGCGCTCTGTAACGTTCGCCCGACACAATACTGGCTCGCGCGTTGGGCCGACGCGGGCTTTGCGCCACTCACGACGCACGATGCCGGCTATGTGGCACCTCATGCTTACATTCTGGAACGCTCGGAGACGGGGCGCACAGCGCGCGAACTGGCGTCCTTCGCTGACCGGATCAGATACCGGCTTGCATTGTTTGATCTTGGCGAGAAGCTGGCTCAGACCGAGCGGGATCGCGCGGCGGCCAAGGCCGAGGCAAGCGACCTGACCGCGTCGATCGCAGCTTTGCGTGCCGACATGAGCCGGCGCGAGATCGAGGATCGGCGTTTACGGGCAGCCTCCGCGCAACGGGCAGCCGAAGCGCGCGAGCAGGCTGAGCATCTGCGGATGCGCATCGCCGCTCTGCGCACCTCCGACGGGGAGCGCATCTTGCTGTCGGGCACCGCTTTTCCGGGTGCACGAATTCAACAGGAGCTGCAGACCACGCGCGCCGAGCTGCACAGCGTCACGGCGGAACGCGATCGGTTACTGAATTCGACGGTATGGCGCGCGACATGGCCGCTTCGCGCAGCCGCGGAGCGCATGCCGAACGGGCTGCGTTTTGCCGGCAGGTGTTTACTGACGCCGGCCAAAAACTGGAGCTTTTTGCGATCGAAGTGGTTCGGAAATAAATTCTAGATATTTGTTTTGGCGAGCATCTTTATCCGACAGGTTACCCATCCGGTCGAATGACGCTCCATCCCGTAAAACCGACCGGCAGCGCTGCCGACCTGTCTACCACGGCTCTCACGAAAACATTATTCGTTGCTATTTCGCAACGTGTAGGGCATAGGATTGTCCGATCACGGCTTGCCGGTTACCACGACTACGGATAGACCGCTAGCCTCGCAGAACAGTTGAATAACAGAAGCGCTTCGTGGAATTGTCTCAAAAGCTGCATCGTTCCTTGCCCTCTTCTGCCTCCGAACGGGAGACGCTCCCCGTTTCATTCACCGTCGTCGGCGTGGAACGCGTGCAGGGACGCGGCAAGCTCGTCGGCATCGCCATCGTCGAAATCGACGTCGGCGGCATCGTGCTTACGCTCCAGGGCGTCCAGGTGGTGAAGATACCCGGCTCCAAGGAGCTGACCTGTTCCGCCCCGATGTTCCGCAACCCGCGCGATGGCCAGTGGATCCCCTCCGTGCTGTTCCCGGAAGAGCTGACCGGCCCGCTCGAGGACGAACTTCTCGCAGCC
>CAZZVF010000282.1:0-4559 GCA_964657355.1 uncultured Buchnera sp. | reverse complement strand
CCCATGAAAGCGGCCATAGTCGTCTTCCCCGGCACCAACCGCGAGCGCGACATGGCGATCGCGCTTCGGCAGGCTACCGGCCACCCGCCCGCCATGGTCTGGCACGGCGAAACCGCCCTCCCCGCGCTCGACCTCGTCGTGCTGCCCGGCGGGTTCAGCCACGGCGACTATCTCCGCTGCGGCGCCATGGCCGCCCAATCGCCCATCATGCCCGCCATCCGCGCCTTCGCGAACGCCGGCGGCCACGTGCTCGGCGTCTGCAACGGCTTCCAGATCCTCACCGAAGCAGGCCTGCTGCCGGGCGCGCTGCTGCGCAATGCCGGGCTGCGCTTCCTCTCGCATGACTGCAACCTGCGCGTCGAACGCGCCGACACCGCCTTCACGCGCCACTACCAGCGCGGCCAGGTGTTCCGCGCCCCGCTCGCCCACGGCGACGGCAACTATACCGCCAGTCCAGAAACCCTGCAGACGCTGGAAGGCGAAGGCCTCGTCGCCTTCCGCTACGCCGAGCCCGACGGCCGCATCACACAGGAAGCCAACCCGAACGGCAGCGCCGCCTCGATCGCCGGCATCTACAGCCCGAACCTGCGCGTACTCGGCCTGATGCCACACCCCGAGGACCTCGTCGACGAACTCATGGGCGGCATCGACGGCAAGCCCCTGTTCGATGGACTGGTGGAGTCACTGGCGGCATAAACATCGACGCGACGCCGACGGGCCGAACGAGGAAGAATATTCCCGCGTCCTGTCCATCATGGCCGCGAACCCAGCCTCCCTTATGGGCCACCTGTACGAGGCGAATCTTGCGCATAGGGGCGCCTCCCGGCGTGGCCCTCATCCCGCGTCTGGACGGGCATGACGTCCCGGGAAGCAAACAAGCCCGACGCATCCTTTCGCTGCTGTTGCCTAACAAGCCGTTCACCGCTTGCGCTGCGCCCAGGTCATCAAAAGGGTCCCCGTTGGCGGCACGGCCGCGGGCGGCTCCCACTGGTCCGGCGTCGTCCAAGGTTGCCAGTAGCGCAGCCGAAGCGTGCGCAGCAGCAGCCAGGCGAGCGGTGAGATCACCAGCCAATCGATGATGTTGACGACGTTCATGAAGCTTAGATCGGGCGCCTGCCGGCGAACGAGGCCTAACAAGATAGCTAGGCCAAGGCAGAAGCTTGCTACGAAGGCCGCGAGCAGCAAAGCACCGAACGCGAAGACGAAGCGGATATACCAAGTCCGACGGCGGAACATACCCGCCGCCATGATTGTGCTTGCGACGGCACTCAGCCCTAACACGGGCCAAATGCTACTCAGCCAAACATCCAAGCCGTTCCTCAGGACGGGAACAAGGCTTTGCAAGACAAGGAAGGGTATCAGGCCCGGCAACATGCCCAGGGCCACCATGCCGTAGATCGAGTTCTTCGGAACATTCCCAGGCGGCCGGGCCGAGCCCGGGGCAGGTGCCGTCATGTCGACTGGCTCGAGTTCACCGCTTGCGCTGCGCCCATGTCATCAAAAGGGTCCGCGTCGGCGGCACGGGCGCGGGCGGCTCCCACTGGTCCGGCGTCGTCCAAGGCTGCCAATACCGCTGCCGAAGCGTGCGCAACAGCAGCCAGGCGAGCGGCGCGACAATCAGCCAATCGACGATGTTCACGAAGCTGACGAAACGCAACTCCGGCGCCTGCTCGGGTACTAGGCCGAGCAGGATCGCGACGCCAAAACCAAAGCCGGCCAAGTAGGCTATCAAAACCAGCGAGCCGAATTCGAAGACGAAGTGGATAAACCAGGTGGGACAGCGACGAAACAGTCCAAGCGCGACGATCCCGGCCACAAGCGTGCCCGCCCCAATCACAGGGAGGAGATTGGCAAGTAAAACGTCAGTCGCGCCTTTCATGACGGGGACAAGGCTTTGCATCACATCGAAAGGAATCGCTCCGGCGAGTATACCCAGCGAAACCAGTCCGTATGCGGAGTATTTGGGTATGTTCCCAGGCGGCCGGGCCGAGCCTGGGGCAGGTGCCGTCATGTCCGCTGGCTCGAATAGCCGATGACCCGGATGTCCATCCTAATGTCCTTGGGAAAGCCCTTCTCGGGCGTGATCGCGCGCAGAAGCTCCTCGTCCCGTTCCTTCTGTGTCTCGCTCAGTGCGACGCCGGGCGGCGCCCCAGCCATCAGCGCGGCCGAACCTGCCGTCGCTCCTGGAAAAAGGGCCACGTCTCGCATGAACAGCAGCCTGATCTTGGCATTCGCGGCCTCTACCAGCCTGGATTGCGCCGCGACTTCGGCCTGATACTTGCCGACCCTGGCCAACTGGCGGGCCACTTCTGTGGGGTGGCGGTGTGGATTGGTCACGTTCCGAAGATCCCGTGTAGCCTTTCCAGCAAGCCCTTGCGCGTCCGCCGTCCTTGCCAGCGCCTCACTCGCCTCCCCGGCAGTCTGGCCGATTTCCTCCAGCGCGCGCAGGCCGCCGACCGGCAGATCGGGCAGCAGCATGAGGGTTGCGCCGATCCGAACCCACCCGATTGTCGAGTTGTCATCCATTTTCTTGGCATACGCCTCGTTACCGCTGATCTCGGCGCCATAGATCATGCCGTCGAGCCCGAACAGGACGATCGCCCCTAGCGAGGCGGCCGAGCCGGTCAACAGCCCGACACCGGCGGCTACGCTGCCCGCCAGGGCCGCTGCTCCCAACTCCGGTGCCACAGCCACGACGAAAACAACCGCAGCCGCCACACCCACCACATCCAGCGCGACCCCCGCCGTGTCTGCCAGCAGCTTGTGCCGGAGCAGGAACGCGTGGGCCGGCTCCCACACATGGTCGCGGAATTCCTGCGCCATCGCCTGATTGCCCGCCAGCTGGAGCTGCGCGCGATCGATCTCCGCCTGCCCTTCCAGCTCCATCGCCCGCCAGAACCAGGCCTTCAGCTTGCCCACCATCCCGCTCGCCGGCGCCGAAGGCGGCGCGGGCGGCGGTGCCGCGATGTGCTGGCTCAGCACGTTCAGCCAAAGCGCACGGCCATCGGAACCCGCAGCCTGGCGCAGCACGCAAATGCTCCGCCCGTCCGAAAAGCTGACCCCGCATTGCGGTCCGGCCGCTTCATCCGCCAGCCGGCAGAGCCGCGTCCTGGCCTCGTCCAAATCGTCGTAAGGAGACCAGAAACCGGCCAAGGCTCAGCCCTCGCACTGAAATACCAGGATGGCTCGTGGATAAACGAGGTCGGCGCCATGATCTACGAAAACTTCCCCCCGCCGCCCTTGCTAAAGGACGCTCCGTCCAGGCCCCGAACCGCGGGTTTCCGGCCACGAAATGGACCAGCTCGAGGCCGCCATGGACGCGCAGAGATAAGGCATGCCGCGAGAGGAGGGCGTCGTCGTCTTCCTCATCGGCATGCGCATCCACCGGCTCTGAAAGCGGAGTGTCCGTTCGTGCTGGCCGCTTGCCTTTGGCATCCTCCGCGGGCAAAGCCCTGGCCTCGCCATCGAGAGGCATAAACCCGCGTGACCGAGCCTGCGACCCAGACAGTGAGTGCCGACCTGGCCAGACAGTTCGGACTGAACGCCGAGGAATATGCCCGCGTCCTGTCCATCATAGGGCGCGACCCGAGCCTGACCGAACTCGGCATCTTCTCCGTCATGTGGTCCGAGCACTGCTCGTACAAATCGAGCCGCGTCTGGCTGCGCGAACTGCCGACCAAGGCGCCCTGGGTCATCCACGGACCCGGCGAGAACGCCGGCGTGGTCGATATCGGCGAGGGGCTTGCCGCCATCTTCAAGATGGAAAGCCACAACCACCCGAGCTTCATCGAGCCCTACCAGGGTGCCGCGACCGGCGTCGGCGGAATATTGCGCGACGTCTTCACCATGGGTGCCAGGCCGGTCGCCAATTTGAACGCGCTGCGCTTCGGCCGGCCCGAAAACCCCGTCACCCGGCGCGTGGTCGACGGCGTGGTACGCGGCATCGGCGGCTACGGCAACTGCGTCGGGGTCCCCACGGTCGGCGGCGAGGTCAATTTCCACGCCGCGTACGACGGCAATCCGCTGGTCAATGCCATGACCGTCGGCATCGCGCGGCAGGACCGCATCTTCCTCAGTGCCGCCGCCGGCATCGGTAATCCCGTCGTCTATGTCGGCTCGAAGACCGGCCGCGACGGCATCCATGGTGCCACCATGGCATCGGCCGAATTCGGCGAGGACGCGGAACAGAAGCGCCCGACCGTGCAGGTCGGCGACCCGTTCACCGAAAAGCTGCTCATCGAGGCCTGCCTCGAACTCATGGCGACCGACGCCATCATCGCCATTCAGGACATGGGGGCCGCCGGCCTCACCAGCTCCTCGGTCGAAATGGCGGGCAAGGGCGATGTCGGCATCGAGCTCGACCTCGATGCGTGCCCGCAACGCGAAACCGGCATGACCGCCTACGAGATGATGCTGTCCGAGTCGCAGGAACGCATGCTCATGGTGCTGCGCCCGGACCGGCAGGACCTCGCCCGTGCCATCTTCGACAAATGGGAACTCGATTTCTCCGTCATCGGCCACCTGACCGATACCGGCCGCATCGTCGTGCGCCACCAGGG
>CAZZVF010000281.1:0-4601 GCA_964657355.1 uncultured Buchnera sp. | reverse complement strand
GGCCGAGCTTTACGTAGTCGAAGGTGACGCTGCTGCGGTCCAGCACGCGCAGCACGACTTTCTCACCGTAGAGCGAGGGAATGGTCGAAACGCGGAAATCGATTTCGGTGCCACGCACGGCCATCTTGATGCGGCCGTCCTGCGGCAGGCGGCGTTCGGCGATGTCGAGTTTCGCCATGATCTTGATGCGCGAGATGATGGCGGGTGCCAGCCGCGAGGACGGGCTGTCCGCCTCGTGCAGCACGCCGTCATAGCGGTAGCGCACGCGCAGGCGGTCCTCGAACGGCTCGACATGGATGTCGGACGCATGCGTCTCCACGGCGCGGCCGATGATCTGGTTCACCAGGCGGATGACCGGCGCCTCGCTGGCGAGGTCCTTCAGGCGCTCCGCGTCTTCCTCGAGGGCCCCGCCATCGGTGCCTTCGTTGCCCTGTTCGGCGGCGTCGCCCTCGGGATACAGCCGGCCGAAGGCGGCTTCGAGCTCGATGGGCACGGCGATCTCGAGGCGCACCGGCAATCCCGTGGCGGCGGCCACCGCGTTCGGCGTGAAATCGTCCAGCGCATCGGCGACGCCGAGGACCAACTGGTTGTCCTCAACCGCGAGCGGCACGGCGCGCGCGGTGCGCAGGAAGCGTGGCGTCAGCCGCTCGGGGAACAGCGGTGCCTCGGGGAAGCGCGCCGGGCCGGCGATCGGCACTTCCAGCAGGCGGGCATAGGCTTCCGCCAGGCCGCGTTCGGTGACCAGGCCGAGCTGGATCAGCACGAGGTCGAGCCGCTGGCCGCTCTCGGCCGCCACTCGGCGCCCGCGCTCGATGGTCTGGCCGTCGCATTGTCCGGCGCGCACCAGGATGCCGGCGAGCAGGTCGACGCGGCGCGCAAGTTCATCCTGCACGGGTTCGGGCGCGCTTGCCTTGCCGTTGCCTTTCTGCGCCAGGGCAGTGGTGCTGATGCGCGGGCCCGAAACCGTCATTGCTGGCCTTGTCTAAAAGCGGGTCCCAAATGCGGGCTCGTTAAGTCTGGAGTGATACTGCGAGGCAATGGGGCTACCGGTCGAGTTAATCAACGTTTGGAATTCGCCGGATGCCGCAAGCGGAGCCTGGAGCTGGCTTGCGCCGGTGCTCGTGGGCCCGTTCATCGGCAGCTTTCTGGGAGTGCTGATCGTCCGGCTGCCTGAGGGCCGGCCGGTCGTGGTCGGCAGGTCTGCATGCTCATCCTGCGGCCATGTGCTCGGCCCGGCGGAGCTGGTGCCGGTGGTGGGCTACCTCGTCCTGCGCGGCCGCTGCCGCTCCTGCGGGCGGCCGATCGGCCGCTTCCACCTCGCGGTCGAGCTGGCGGCGCTCGCGGTCGCCGCCTGGGCCGCCTGCCTGTCGAACGGCGACCTGCTCTGGGCCAGTTGCGCGCTCGGCTGGGCACTTTTGGCGGCCGGCTGGACCGATGCGCGATCGCAGCGCCTGCCCGACATGCTGACGCTGCCGCTCCTCTTGGCCGGGCTTGCCGAAGCCTGCGCGCTGGAACCGGATGCGCTGCTTGACCGGGCGCTCGGTGCACTAGCCGGCTACGTCATCTTCCGGGCGCTCGCCTTCGCCTACCGACGGCTACGCGCTCGCGAAGGATTGGGTCAGGGCGACGCGAAGCTGCTGGCGGCAGGTGGCGCATGGGTCGGTCTTGCGGCACTCGGCGACGTCATCCTGGCAGCGGCGATTGCCGCCCTTGGATGGGCGGTTCTGCTCCGGTTGCGCGGTCGGCAGGTGGACGCAAGCACGCGCATCCCGTTCGGGCCGTTTCTGGCATTTGGAATATGGCTCGGGTGGCTCTATGCGCCGTGAACCGTATCGAACAGCGCGATCAAAGTAGGCGACATCATGGAAGCACCCGAGGACAAACCGGTCGGCCAGCTGGCCCTGCGCATCGGCGCCCAGCCCGCCGACACCAACGCCGCGGGCGACATCTTCGGCGGCTGGATCATGGGCATGATGGACATGGCCGCCGGTTCCACCGGCTTCGAGGTGGCGCGCGGCCGCATCGTCACCGTTGCGGTGTCCGACCTCGCCTTCCTGCAGCCGGTGAAGGTGGGCGATCTGGTGTCCTGCTACGCCGAGGTGGTCCGCATCGGCCGCACGTCCGTCACCATCGACATCGACGTGTGGGTCAAGCGCGGCCAGCCGGCGCAGCATAAGCGGGTGACCAAGGCGCGCTTCGTCGTGGTCGCCGTCGACAAGGAAGGCCGCCCGCGCGAGGTGCCGAAGCAGACCTAGCGCATTTTCCGACCTTATTGGATCAAGATGCCTGCCGGAAAATGCTCTATCTCTTTGTTTTAGCGAGCAGCTTTATCCGACGGGTGATCCCGTCTGGTCGGATGATGCTTTAGAAGTCACCCTAACTCCGCAAAATTGCGTAGATATCGCCTTGCCGCTCCAGCACGTTCATGGCGACCTCCGATCCGGTCCGCCGCAGCACCACCGAGATCCGCGCATCGCCGAGTGACAGGTTGTGCAGCGTCACTGCATCGAGAAAGGCCGGCAGGCGCGGCTTGTCGAACACCACGCTGTTGTTGGCCGCGTCGAAACTCAGCCCGAGGCAGGCACCGAGGATGGCGTGCAGCGTCGTCGCCGCCCAGGCCTGGGGAGAACAGGCAACGGGATAGAAGGTCGGCCCCTGGCCGCGCCTGCGGGCAAAGCCGCAGAACAGCTCGGGCAGACGGCGCAGATCGACGTAAAGCGATGCATCGAACAGGCCGCTGAAGATGCGCTCGGCTTCCGCCTTCATGCCGCAGCGCTGCAGGCCGAGTGCGATCATGGCGTTGTCGTGCGGCCAGACCGAGCCGTTGTGGTAGCTCATCGGGTTGTAGCGCGCTTCGTTGCTGGCCAGAGTACGAATGCCCCAGCCATTGAAGAAGCGGCCCTCCATCAGCCCTGCCGCCACGCGCGCCGCGCGGTCGGGTGCGGCAATGCCGGCCAGCAGCAGATGGCCGGCATTGGAAGCGCGCACCTTGCAGGGGCGCTGCTGCCCGTCCAGCGCCAGAGCGTAGGTGCCCATCTCCTCGATCCAGAAAGCAGCTTCGAACGCCACCCGGAGGCTTTCGGCAGCGTCTTTCTGGACGTCGGCCACACCGTGATGGCCCAGGTTGCGGGCGATGGCGGCCGCTGCACGGCGTGCCGCGAACACGTAGCCCTGCACCTCGCATAGCGCGATCGGGCCGATCGCAAGCTCGCCGTCGGCATGGAAGATGCTGTCGAAGCTGTCCTTCCAGCCCTGGTTGGCCAGGCCCTCCTCGGTCTGCCGGAAAGAGGTGACGAAGCCGTGCCCGCCCGCGGTGTTGGTGTCGATCCAGCCCAGCGCCGCCTGGATGTTGGGCCAGATCTCGGACAGCGTGGCGAGGTCCCCGGTGCGCTCCAGGTAGGCGCCCGCCAGCATGACGAACAACGGCGTGGCATCGACGCTGCCATAATAGCGGCGGAACGGCACCTCGCCGAGTTCGGCCATTTCGCCCCGCCGCACCTCGTGCAGGATCTTGCCAGGCTCGGCATCGGATGCCGCGTCGTACGTCGTCGCCTGATTGGCGGCCAGATAGCGCAGCACGCCCTGCGCGAGCGAAGGGTCCAGCCACAGCACGTTCAAGGCGGTGATGATGCCGTCCCGCCCGAAGGCGGTGCTGAACCACGGTATGCCCGCGTATGGGTAGGGCCCGGTGCGCAGTTCCGTCACCAGCATGGTGAGGTCGCTGATGGCGCGCTGCATCGCCTCGTTGAACACCTCGTTCGAGGTGTCGATCGCCGCCGCCCTGGCCGATTGCAGACGGGTCCAGCGGCGCTGTTCCACCATGCAGGACAGGTAGGTCGGGGCAGGCTTGCGCGGTGCGTGAACCGGGTCGCAGCCGATTTCCACGAAGATCAGCGTGCGGCCATGCGGCGCCAATTCCACATCGAATACGGCGCGGCCTTCCTCGATGCGCGAGGGCGCCGGTTCGAACCTGAGCCGGGTCGCGCGCAGCGAATTGTCGAGGCCCATATAAGCCAGCGTCACCTGGTCCGGCTCGACCAGCGCCGGCTCGTGCCGCCCGCGCATCGCACGACGCATGCCGCGCACCTCGAACAAATCCACGAAGTCGGCGCCGAACCGGATCTCAACCGGCAACCGCCTAGCCTCGACATCGAAGTTCCTGATGGCGATGCGTTCGTGGCAGGTGCCTTGCCACAGGAAGCGCGACCGCCGGATGTGAATGAGGTTGTGCGTGATGGTGTGCTGGTCGCCGATGCCGAGGGGCAGGTCGGGATTCGACAAGTCGCAGGTCAGCGTCGCGTTGTCGTCGCGCAGGGTGGAACTCAGCAGGATCGGCGGCTGGCCGGCGAGCAGCAGCTCGAGTTCCGACAGATAGCGCGTGTCGCGGTAGAACAACCCCTCGGTGCCGCCATTCGCCGGCCGCACGTCGCCACGCTGGTCGAAAACGCCGAACATGTCGCCGTGCTTGAGGGTGCGAAAACTCTGCTCGACGAGTGAGACCTGAGCGGTGATGGCGAAATCGTCGGGTTCGGCGAATTGATCCAAGAAGTATCTCCCACGAGAGGCCCACGCGACGACGCGAATCGCAGACGGCGTACCAG
>CAZZVF010000280.1:0-4644 GCA_964657355.1 uncultured Buchnera sp. | reverse complement strand
GCAGAACCGCGAGCTCGCGTCCTGGCAGAACGGCAAGCGCGGCGTGCTGCTCATCATGTTCAAGCAGCCGGGCGCCAACGTCATCGCCACGGTGGAACGCATCAAGGCGGCGTTGCCACGGCTCGAGAAATCGATCCCGCCGTCGATCCATCTCACCACCATCGTCGATCGCACGCAGACCATCCGCGCCTCGGTGGACGACGTGGAATTCACGCTCATGCTGTCCATCGGCCTGGTCGTGCTGGTGATCTTCCTGTTCCTGCGCAGCCTGTGGGCGACCATCATCCCGAGCGTCACCGTGCCGCTGGCACTCGTGGGCACGTTCGCCGTGATGTACGTGTGCGGCTATAGTCTGGACAACCTATCTCTCATGGGCCTCACCATCGCGGTGGGATTCGTGGTCGACGACGCCATCGTCATGCTGGAGAACATCTACCGGCACATCGAGGACGGCATGGCACCGATGGACGCGGCACTGAAAGGCGCCGGCGAAATCGGCTTCACCATCGTCTCGATCAGCGTCTCGCTCATCGCGGTGTTCATTCCGCTGCTGCTGATGGGTGGCATCGTCGGCCGGCTGTTCCGCGAGTTCGCTGTCGTGGTGTCGATCACCGTGGTGATCTCGGCCTTCGTGTCGCTCACGCTGACGCCCATGATGTGCGCCCGCTTCCTGGTGCGCGAGACGCATGATCACGGGCGGATGTACCGCATCATCGAAGGCATGTTCGACGCGATGCTGGGGTTCTACCGGCGCACGCTGAACATGGCGCTGCGCTTCCGCTTCATCACGCTGATGGTGTTCATCGCAACGCTTGGCGTCACCGGCGTGCTGTTCGTGAAGATACCGAAAGGCTTCTTCCCGCAGCAGGATCTCGGCCTGATCATTGCCATCACCGAAGCGAACCAGGACATCTCGTACGAGGCGATGTTCCGCCAGCAGCAGGTGGTCAACGACATCGTGCAGCACGACCCGGACGTGGCGAGCTTCGCGTCCATCGTCGGTGCCGGCAATGGCGGGCAGACCGCGAATAACGGTCGGCTGTACATCAACCTTAAGCCGTGGGGCCACCGCGCGCCGGTGATGGATGTGATCGCACGCCTGTCGCAAAAGATGCAGGCCCTGCAAGGCATCAAGCTCTACATGCAGCCGGCGCAGGACATCACGGTCGGCGGACGCCTGTCGCGCACGCTCTATCAATACACGTTGCAGGATGCCGATCCGGGTGAGCTGAACGCATGGGCCCCGAGGCTGCTCGACAAGCTTAAAACCATCCCGATGCTGCGGGATGTGACGACGGACCAGCAGATCGCCGGCACCACCGCGACCCTCACGATCGACCGCGACGCGGCGGCGCGCTTCGGCATCCAGCCGCAGCAGATCGACGACACGCTGTACGACGCGTTCGGCCAGCGTGAAGTCACGCAGTATTTCACCCAGCTGAACTCGTATTACGTCATCGAGGAAGTGCCGCCGAAGCTGGAAGGCGACCTCAACACGCTGCGGTCGCTCTACGTCCGGGGCACGGGTAACACCAGCGTGCCGCTATCGGCGTTGGTGAAGACCAGCACCGTGCCGATCACGCCGCTCGCGGTAAACCACCAGAGCCAGTTTCCGGCGGTGACCATTAGCTTCAACCTGGTGGCGGGCGCCTCGCTCGGCGATGCGGTGTCGGCGGTGGATAGCGTGCGCGACCAGATCGGCGCGCCGCAGTCGCTGCAGGGGTCATTCCAGGGCAATGCGGCCGCGTTCCAGTCGTCGCTGAGCAGCGAGCCCTATCTGATCGCGGCGGCGCTGGTGTCGGTCTACATCATCCTCGGCATCCTGTACGAAAGCTACATCCTGCCGCTGACCATCCTGTCCACCTTGCCCTCCGCCGGCGTCGGCGCACTCGCCATGCTGATGATCGCCGGGCGCGACCTGTCGGTGATCGCCATCGTCGGCCTCATCCTGCTTATCGGCATCGTCAAGAAGAACGGCATCATGATGGTGGACTTCGCCATCCACGCCGAACGCGAAGGCGGCATGGAGCCGCTCGAAGCCATCACCCAGGCCTGCCTGATGCGGTTCCGCCCGATCATGATGACCACCATGGCGGCGCTGCTGTCGGGCCTGCCGCTCATGCTCGGCCACGGCGCGGGATCGGAACTGCGCCAACCGCTGGGCTACGCGATGGTCGGCGGCCTGATCCTGAGCCAGGCGCTGACGCTCTACACCACGCCCGTAATCTACCTCTATCTCGACCAGGTGCAGCACTGGTTCGCGCCGAAGAGGCGCCAGGCCCGGCTGCCGCAGCTTGCAACGAGAATGGGCACGGCTGATTAAGGACCTCCTTTCGCCCGGAGCATTTCAGTGCCGTCGCCGATCCCGCCCGAACTCGCCAGGCTGCGCGGCAGCATCGACAACATCGATGCTGCGTTGGTCTATCTGCTGGCCGAGCGTTTCAAATGCACGCAGGCGGTGGGCGAGCTGAAGGCGCGGCTGAACCTGCCGCCGGCCGATCCAGCACGCGAGGCTGAGCAGGTGGCGCGGCTGCGAACGTTAGCCGAGGGCGCGCGGCTGGATCCGGAGTTTGCCGAGAAGTTTCTCGCGTTTGTGGTGCGGGAGGTTATTCAGCATCATGAGGCTATTGCGGCTCGGTAAGTAAAGGGAAGCAGTTCTTTGTTGAAACAAAGAACCAAAAAACTTTTGACTTTATGGCGTCCGCTTCCGGACAGGACCGCGCAGCATCTCCAAAAGTCTTTTGCTTCTTTTCTTCAGAAGAAGTGCTTTTCTCTTGCCTAATTCTTAATGGCCTGCGGCTTAAGGCGTATCCCGAAACTGCTTCTTTAGCCCACCCCAGCAGTCAGCGTAATCGTCCTGTAACTCGGGCAATGCCACCGCATAGGGGCTGACACGCTGTGGCAGGCGGGTTTCGAACATGAAGGCCATGGTGCCTTCGAGTTTGCGTGGTTTCAGCTCCGCCGTGCTGGCGTGGCCGAAGGCTTCGGCATCGGGGCCGTGCGGCAGCATTGCGTTGTGCAGGCTCATGCCGCCGGGGACGAAGCCGTGTGGTTTTGCGTCGTAGGCGCCGTAGATCAGGCCCATGAATTCGCTCATGACGTTCATGTGGTACCAGGGCGGCCGGAAGGTATTTTCGGACACCATCCAGCGGTCCGGGAATACCACGAAGTCGGCGTTTGCGGTGCCTGGCGTGTCGGAGTGCGAGGTGAGCACGGTGAAGATCGACGGGTCCGCGTGATCGAACAGCACGGGTCCGACGGGTGCGTAGCGTCGCAGATCGTATTTGTACGGCGCGTAATTGCCGTGCCAGGCGACTACGTCGAGCGGCGATTGCGCGATCTGCGTCTGCCAGAGTTTGCCGCCCGATTTCACGAACAGCGTGCAGGGCGCTTCGAAGTCTTCGTAGGCGGCGACGGGGCTGAGGAAATCGCGTGGGTTCGCCAGGCAGTTGGCACCGATGACGCCGCGTTCCGGCAGGGTGAAGGCGGTGCCGTAGTTCTCGCAGACGTAGCCGCGCGCGGCGCCGTCGGGGAGTGTGGCGGCGAATTTCATGCCGCGCGGAATGATTGCGATTTCGCCAGGCTCTGCCAGGATCTTGCCGAACTCGGTGTGCAGCAGCAGGCGGCCGGATTGCGGCACGAGGAGCAGTTCGCCGTCGGCGTTGTAGATGTATTCGCGCTCCATCGAGCGTGTCGCGACATAGACATGGGCTGCGATGCCGGTCTGCAGC
Source organism: uncultured Buchnera sp. (assembly GCA_964657355.1). Classification (GTDB taxonomy): domain Bacteria; phylum Pseudomonadota; class Alphaproteobacteria; order Acetobacterales; family Acetobacteraceae; genus BOG-908. Next base: position 913 of record CAZZVF010000280.1, on the reverse strand, counting down.
GCGGCGTCGCCGGCGGCCGTGATGGTGCGCATGCTTTCGACGAACGAGAGCGGCTCGGACGGGATTGGGATTGGATCCCAGCGGAGTGGGCCGATTGGCAGCGCGGGTACGGGCGTGGGTGCGGTGAGCCACAGCTTTGCGTCGGCCGGCGCGAACCGGCCCGCATGCGATACGCTTGGGCGGATGCGATACAACCAGCTACGCCGGTTGGTGGCACGCGGGGCGGTGAACGCGGTTCCGCTCAGCTGTTCGGCATAGAGGCCGTAGGCGCAGCGTTGCGGCGAGTTGCGCCCGACCGGCAGCGCGCCAGGCAGCGCCTCCGTCTCGAAGCCATTGCCGAAGCCCGACAGGTATTCCAGCGCCGCTGCCACGAAGTATGCCCCGTTTTCTTGTTGTCAGGCTTGTTGACGTCTAGTGCGAGAGGCGGTCTAGCGGGGTATGGCCGCTCTGCGGGCAGTGACCGAGTAAAACGTGCCGCCTCATCGGCTTTCCGGTCACGTCAGGCCTCTGGGAGATGGTGCTGCTGGAGGGGATTGAACTCTCGACCTCTCCCTTACCAAGGGAGTGCTCTACCACTGAGCTACAGCAGCGCCGGGGGCAAAGGCCTTCAGAACCACGAATGTCGTTTCACAGAGACGGCAGACAACGGCAGCTAGAACGCCTAACGAACACCTCGGATTGGCACATATCTGACACAGCAATCAGGGCTGCGCCGCCCCCGCTGAACTCCCGGCCGGGACGGCGCAGCCTTACAACAGCGTCCGAGGCTGGGCAACCGCCTGCGACGGATCCTTGGAGGATTTCAGGGGACAGGACCCGGGAAGAGGCGATCCGAGCCTATCTTCGGGGCCGGCTTGGCGAGAGCGCCCAGGCGGGGGGTGTCTCGTCGCCGGGTTCCCACTCGGAGGGGAGG
>CAZZVF010000279.1:0-4696 GCA_964657355.1 uncultured Buchnera sp. | reverse complement strand
AGGCGCCCACAACCCAGGCGCCTTTAGCCGAGCCGGCGTCCGCTATGCCGACCCCGCGCGCCGTGACCGCACCCGCCGCTGCGCCGTCATCGCTACCGACGGACGCGGTGCCGCACGCTCTGACGAGCTGGGAGGCGCGCATCCGGCAGGCGGTGCAGAATGCGGCAATCTACCCGGCATCGGCCCGCCTGCTGCACCGCGAGGGCAGTGCGCAAATCCGGTTCGACTATGACCGCGGCAGGGTGGAGGGTGCGTCCATCACAAAGTCCAGCCAGTCGGGCGCGCTCGACAACGCGGCCCTCGCCGCGGTGACGCGTGCTGCCATCCCCGATCCACCCGCCGAGCTCGGACCGCAGAAGCGCGTCATGCTGGTCTGGGTGCAGTTCAAGCTGGTGGCAACGGAATGATGCCGCACTCACGACGGTAAAGCCTGAACGCCACAAACCAAATCGTGGCGTGCAGCGCGTGGGGCGCACCCACGGCTCAGGCCGCGCTTCAAGCCGCATCGGTTTATCGCGCCGGTAAGCAAGTCAGGTCGCCCCCTCCCTCCTGCGGGAGGGAGCGCCGTTTCTGTGGTCAGTCGCCGAGGTCCATGTCCGGATGAGCGGCCTTGTCCTCGAACTCGGACGCGGGACGCACCGCGCTCTCGCCGGGATACGGCCTCTTGTACTGGGTCGCCTCGTACCAGTCGTAGTGATTGAGCGTGTCTGGATCGACCGAGTCTGCGCGGTCGGTCTTGCCTTGGAACATGCTCATCTTCAGCGCCCGCCAACCTGATTGCACACTGCCTGATTGCAGAGCGGCGGGCTTCACCACCGTGGCGTTCGTCACACCCTGATCGAGCGGAACCCGGTTCTCAACATGCGTCCAGGGCGTCGTGTCGGGCGTGTTGGTGAAGTCGGTCAACATCGGTGATGCGATCAGGTCGTACTGGTTGAGAGGTGCCAGTCCAAGGATCTGCTCGATCGTCCGCGTCATGTTCACCTGGGTGTAGTAGGTGTGGTCGGCCTTCCCGTTCTGCACCGCATAAGGGCTTACGACGTAGCCGGGGCTGCGATGCCCGTCCACATGATCGACGCCGTTCTGCGCATCGTCCTCTTCGATGAAGATCGCCGAGCTGTCCCAGATATTGCTGTGGCTGATGATGTCGATGATCCGGCCGACGGCCAGGTCGTTGTCAGCCTGCTCGGCGTCCGGCGTGGGCGGCCCTCCGGTATGGTCATCCATCACCCAAAGCATGCTGAGCGAAGGCACCGTATTGTTGGCAACGTCGTTGTTGAAATCCTGCAACCAGAGATCGACACGGAACTGATCGGGAATGTTCAGGTCGAACTGAGGGAAGTTCTTGATCAGGTGGTCGGACACCACCGGCACCGACGACTCGACACGAATGGTGTTCTGGTATTTCAGCGTCGGTTCCTTCCCGGCCTCGAAACGTTTTGCATCGCGGTAGAATTCCAGCCAGCTCGGATGGCCCTTCTTGGTCGGGAAGAATTCGTTTTCCGAGTATTCACCATAGAGTTTCATCGATAGCCCGGCCTGCACGGCTTCCTGGAACACGAAGCCGTTCTTGGTGTAGGCGAGCGCGTCACCGGCATTGCCGCCCGGATAGCTGCGGACCCAGTCGGGCGCCTGGATATCGTCCTGATACGGCGCCATGGCTTCCGCGATCCACTGGTGGCCGTCGGCCGACTGGCGGCTCGGATCGTAGAAATTATCCAGCAGCGGAAAACGCTTGACCAGCTCATGCACGTTCGGCGTGTCCTTGCCCCCGAACACGGCGAGCGAGGCATCGCCGTTGCCGGCTTTGACGTCACCCAGGATCTGGTCGTAGGTCCGGTTCTCGCGAATGATCACGAAGACGTGCTTGATCAGCGAAGGCTCGCCGATATGCGCGGGGATCGCCACCGGCGCCGCGTTCGGGTCGGGGTTGCCGGCTGACGCGATGTTCACTGCCAGGTCCCAGTGATTGTTCTGGAACACCTTCCTGGTATCGATCGCCAGCTCGGTTTTGCTCGGCAACGGCACCAGGCTGACGGTGCCGTTATCCTGGTGCGTGTTGTAGCCCGTGACGCCGTAATCGGTCTCGAACGAGAGCCGCGTGCCGATGCCCTTGTCGTTCGCCACGACAAGCTGGTTGTGCACGGTATCGAGCACGACGGAAGCCGGCGCGAAGGCGACCGGGATCATGCCCATCACCGGCTTCTTCGCGCCGATCCCGAGATCGATGACGCCAATGGCATTCGCGTTATAGAGTGCCACATAGGCGATGTTCCTGTTGGGATCGACGACGATCGAAACAGGAGAGGCGCCGTATGCGGCCTTGTACTGGTTCGGCACCGCAATCGGCAACCCGACATTGATGGTGCGCACCACACGGTTCAGATGCGTGTCGATTACCGAAATCGTGTCGCTATACGTGTTGGTGACAAGCAGGTAGCTGCCCCAGAACACCATTCCTGTGGGATGCAGATCGGTGCTGATCGTCGCCGTCACCGCCTTGGTTGCGAGATCGACGACCGAGACGGTGCCGGTCACGGCCGAGCCGTTGGTGTAGTCGGCCACGATCGGCGTGCCTGCCGACAGCACCTGGAAGTCGGATTGCATCGCCGCGCGGCCGCCTTCGTTGCTCACATACGCCTTGGTTCCATCGATCAGGATGCTGTGCGGCGCATTGCCGACGCGAATTTGGCCGGTGACGACCGGCGGGTTCTGCGTCAGGTCGAAGCTCGCCAGCGTGTTGTTCTGGCTCAGCAGCGCATAGGCGCTCTGGCCATCCTTGGCGAACGCGACGCCGCCGGGATACGACGTGCTGGGTGTATAGAACTCGCCACAGGGCCGGCCGTAATCGCCGATCGGGCTGTTCGGGAAGCAGGCGATGAAGGAGTTATCCGGCGGCACCGGGATATGCGCGTAATCGGTCAGCAACCCGGTAGGCCCGACCTTGGCCAGCGCGATGTTGCTGCTGTCCTGGCTGAACATCAGGTATTTGCCGTCCGCCGAGTAAGAAATTCCGTTGTAGGAACCACTGGAGTCGTTGAACGGCAGGTACTCCTGCAGGATATCGCCGGTCATCGTGTCGAACACTTCAACCGCCTGCGTCGCACCCATGGTCAATACGGCCGCGCTGCGGCTGCCGCGAGTGGGATTGACTGCCACGGCCTTGGCGCGGACTCGGATGCCCAGGTTCACCTGCACGCCGGTCGGCGTGATGATCTGGCCGGTGGAGACGACATAGGCGCCCTTCGGCAGCGGACCGGCCTCGTATGTCGGGAAGGGCTGCGATGGGGCGGCGGCAGCCGAGACGGCGAGCCCTGGAGCCGCCAGCCCCATGGCCAGTAAGCCCGCCAAGGGGCGTAAGCGTTCACTGCGAGACATCGATGTTTAACCTCCGATAACGCCCGCGACCTCTGGAGCCGGCACAATGTCCTGTTAGCCGGTGCATTCGCGTCGGGTCTGAGGCCAGGCTGCGCGCTCTTAGCAGGGCGGACGGGCCGCCCTACGCCGCATATCGGTGACAGAATTGTTAAACCTCGCATGAACACTGGGACGTGAACTGACAATACTTGTCAGGTTAGCGTCAGGATGCGTCAGTCTACTGTCAGAGTGGATCGACTTACTGCGCGGGTGCTGCTTCGGCGAAAGATTCGTCTGTGATCCACACCGCACTCGGCTGCTACGGCGCTGGTATCGTCGTCACGTCTGCACTGCAACCTGGGACATGATCGCGAGCGGTCGGCCTTCGTTATCCTCCATCATCGCCATCCACTCCTCCGTTCCATCCTCGTGGCGATGGATCAGATGCGGCGCGTTGATGAATTTTGCGCCTCGCGCAAGCAGTGCCTCGTGGCTCGTGCGTATATCGCCGACCTTGAAGTAAATGATGGATTCGTGCGGAGTTCCACCCTCTATTTGGCTGAGGAACAGCCTTATGCCCGAGCAATCGAAGAAGGCGAGATTGCCGAACGAATAAAGATGTTTGAGGCCGAGTACCTCCTTGAACCAGGTTGTAGCAGCCTCGACGTCTTTGACCGTGCGGGATATCTGACCGATGGCTCCGAGTGGTTGATCCTGCATGGGTTTCTCTTTCTGGTGAAGGTGGGAAGCCCGCGCCACGCCGTTCCAACGGCGCAACTGGGCGCGGCTTCCGAGACCGATCTTCTGCAGTGCGTTGCCAACATGATACTTGACCGCATCGACGCTGATGTTCCGTTGCGCAGCAATGGTGCGGTTCGTCATTCCATGGCGGACCGCTTCGACCACCCGCCACTCGGCCGGGGTCAGAATATCGTCGTAACGCGGCCGTCCTCGCCCTCTCTTGTGTGACACACCCAACCTCTACCCGGCACGCCCGACAATTACCCTACCCCACGGTTGTAAGATCAAGGTGTCGCGCTCGGCGCGCCGGCGTCATGACGGTCGCTGTCTGCCACGAGCGCACCCAACGCGCCGAGCCGGGATTCGTAGCGCTGCCAACGGCGAACCTGGGTCCGGTAGATCGGCTGGCGCGTCTGCCAGCGGCTTGGCGTCTTCACCAGACGCGCATTGCGCTCCGGCTGCAGGCAGGAATCGTTCCACGCGAGCCCGCATGAAGCGACGAGACGGCGGATTTCCGGCTCCGGTGCCGCAGTGAGGCTTTCGTAATCGACTTCGATGAAGCGTTCGGGTGGCAGCACTGCACGCCAATGCTCGATTA
>CAZZVF010000278.1:0-4706 GCA_964657355.1 uncultured Buchnera sp. | reverse complement strand
AATCATATGGTCCTCGTTCCTGAACCAACGATGCGCACCCTCGCCCGTGCACGAACCATTGTGTCGTCGGGTCGGGCCAGAAATCGTTTTTCAGCAGCCTGCTAGGTCGCGGAGAAGTCGTCAGCAAATCCGTAGAACTGCTCGCCGGCGAGCCAGTTGAGCCAGTTCACAATCCGTCCCGCCGAACGACATGGTCATCTGCACGCAGCGCTGCTCGTCCCCGACCACTTCGCCGATCAGCTCGGCTTCGCGACCCAGGAGTGGGCGGCACGGTTCTCGTCATCGACGGAACCGGGTTCCTCAAACAGGGCCGCGCGTTATGCGGTGTCGGACGGCAATATACCGGCCCGGTTGGCAAGATCACTAAGTGCCAGATTGGCGTGTTCGCCGCCTATGTGTCGCGCGACGGGCATGCATTTATCGATCGCGCGCTGTATCCACCGAAAGCCTGGACGGACGATCCCGCGCGGATGAGCCTTGCTTTTTCATCCACGCTCCAACGCAATCGCCAGCGTAGAAAAATACCGCCGCCGCTCCCCGCGCGGAAACAGCCCCGCCCGCAGCAGCTTGCGCAGCACACGCATGTTTGCCTCGCAGTACAACACCCGCACGCCGCGCCTCTCCAGCCGCGCAGTTGCTTCCAGCAGTGCCTCGATACCGGTGATGTCCATGAACGGAACCTGACCCAGACGCAGGATCAGGCAGCGCGGATCGGTGTGCGTATAGTCCAGCGCTTGGTCTAGCGCATCCACCGCGCCGAAGAAGAACGGGCCTTCGATCGCGTAGACCAGGATGCCGTCTGGCAGCGCGCGCGACAGTGCGGCACCATCCTGCGCCACTACACCCACGCTGCCGGACATACGCCGCAGTAACTGAAGCATGGCGAGGATCACGCCGATATTCACCGCGATCACCAGATCGGTCAGGATGGTGAGAGCGAAGGTGATCAGCAGGATCGCCACGTCTGCGCGCGGCGCCGTGCGCGCCATGCGCACGAAATGCGCGGCGCCGCTCATGTTCCAGGCGACAACGAAGAGGATTGCCGCCAGGGCGCAGAGTGGGATCCGTCCGGCCAGAGGTGCCGCGACTTCCAGCACCACGACGAGCGTCAGCACGTGCACGATCCCTGCCAGTGGTCCGGTGCCGCCGTTGCGGGCGTTCGTTGCGGTGCGCGCGATTGCCCCTGTGGCGGCGATTCCGCCGAATAACGGGCTAAGGATGTTGGCCAACCCCTGGCCGATCAGCTCCTGGTTCGGGTCGTGCCGTGTTCCAGCCATGCCGTCGGCCACGACCGCGGACAGCAAGGATTCGATCGCGCCGAGCATGGCAATGGTGAAAGCAGATGGCAGCAAGGCCGCCATCTCGTCGAAATGTAAGGGCGGCAACACAAGATGCGGCAGGCCCTGCGGGATGCCGCCGAACGCACTGCCGATGGTCGCCACGCTTGGCAGATGCAGCATCGCCTGGGCGGCCGTAACTGCCACCAGCGCGATCAGCGGCCCCGGCACGCGCCCCAGGCCAGGCAGGCGCCGCCCGAATACTACAAGCAGCAGGCTTGCCACCGCCATTCCGGTGGTCGCGATATCGAGGCGTGGCAGGATCAGGACGAGGTGGAAAAGCTTGTCGTAGAAATGCTCGCCACCTGCCTTGGGCAGACCGAAGAAATCGTGCCACTGCCCTACCCAAATGATGACCGCGATCCCTGCCGTGAAGCCGCTGATCACCGGATCTGGGATGAAACGGATGGCACGCCCGAATTTCGCCGCGCCCATCGCGACGAGTATCATTCCGGCCATGATTGTCGCGATCAGCAGCCCGCCGGTGCCATGCTTGGCCACCACGCCCGCAAGTATGACGATGAAAGCACCGGTGGGACCGGCAATCTGAACCCTGCTCCCGCCGAACACGGAGACACAAAGGCCACCAATTATCGATGTATATATGCCCTGCTCAGGCCGAACCCCCGAGGCAATGGCAAAGGCTAGCCCCAGCGGCAGGGCCACCACACCCACGATCAGGCCTGACGTGATGTTCGCGGCCCAGTGCGGGCGCGCAAACGCTCCCGACCGCCATGCTTCTATTGCGGCGATCACGCCTGTGACCGTTCGCGTCGAGCCTTTGTCGAGAGCAACAGCCGTGACCCCAGCATGATCAGGTTCAGCACGGTTTCGTCTCCAGCGCCGTGGGATGCGTACCACCAGCCTGCGCGCACGATGCGATACGGCAGAACCGTTCGCTCTCGGAGCTTCGGAAACTACTCATTTGTGGCGTCTTCTAGTCTAGCCAGGGCTTGGTCGGAAAGGCGGAGTATGGGACGCGCCCTAGGTAGTTTCCGGGGCTGCTGAAGGACGCCACACGAGACCAATTCATCAAGACGACGATACCGAGCCCATGCAAAATACATCCTTGGGCGCGGCAATCAAAGGAGACCAACAATGTCCCAGGACATCGACCTCCAGCAGGCCGTCACCGCCGAGCTCGGCTGGGAGCCGAGCATCACAGCCTCCCGCATCGGTGTCGCCGCTGAAAACGGCGTCGTCATACTGTCTGGCAGGTGAACTCCTTCATGCAGAAGCACGCGGCCGAGGACGCGGCTCGCCGGGTAAAGGGCGTGCGCGCGGTAGCCGAGGAGATCGAGATTCGGCCGGCTTTCGAGTCCAAGCGCGGGGATGACGATATCGCGACCGCAGCCGTCAATCGTCTCGCCTGAGACATGTTCCCCGCGGCGCCACCAAGGTGCAGGTCGAGGAGGGCTGGGTCACGCTTACCGGAACGGTCGCGTGGCACTCCCAGAAGGTCGCAGCAGTCGACGCCATCAGGTCATTGATGGGCGTGGTCGGCGTGTCGGACATGCCATTCTGACCTACACGCTGCGCACCATCGTCCATAAGGTGGTGCAGGTCCCGCTGCTGGCCGCGGGTCTGGTGCTGCCCGGCCAGGCGAGCCTGACACCGCTACTGATGGTGCCGATGGTGGTCACCGGCGACATGCTCTCCATGTCTCCCTCCACCGACCGCGTGCGGCCCTCGCCCACGCCGAGCGTGTGGAACATCCCCAGCCTCAGCTGCGCGGCCATAGGCCTCGGCCTGGCGGATCTCGCTTTGTGCGTGGCCTGCCTATGCACCGCAATATTCGCGCTTGGCCTGTCCGACCCCGCGCTGCGCAGCGTCGTCGTCGTGACACTCGTGTTCAGCGGCGAGGCACCGGTCTACGTGTCGCGCGAGCGCCGGCATCTTTGGAGTTTGCGTCCCGGCACCTGGTTGATCGTATCCCCGGCAATCGAACTGTCGCCGTTTGCGACACTCTCGGCGCGCGGCCTGCTGATGGCGCCGCTTCCGGTCTGGATCGTGGCCGGGCTTGCGAGCGCTGCCTCCCTGTTCGCCTTCGTGCTCGACGCCATCAAGCTTTTCCTCGTCGAGCGGTTCGGCGTCGCGTGACCGGCGATGCGCCTGGCTGGTCGGTCCGTGACGCTAGCGGCGCGTCGTGCGTCGCACTGATCGGCGACTGGTCGGTCCGCAGCTTCCGGGGCATGGCGAAGCCTCCGCCGCATACGGAACATGCTTTATGCTTCGACGCCACCGGGCTGGGCACCTGGGACAGCTCGCTGCTGGTGTTCCTCACCGACTTGCGGCGTCGCGCTGCGGCAAGCCGGACGGGCTTCGACCCCTCCGGCCTGCCAGAGCCGGCCAGGCGCCTGCTGGCCCTCCTGCCGCCGGATGAAGCCACGCCAGCTGCCGCTCGAAAGAATCGCGTCTGGGTCGCCCGCATCGGCTTGGCCGCCACGGGGGCCTTCGCGGAAGCGACGGAAGTAACCGCGCTCGTCGGCGACACCCTCTTGCGCACCGGCGCTTCGCTGGTCGGCCGTGCCCGGATGCGCCCCGCCGACCTGCTGGCCGCCATGCGCGACGCGGGCCTCGGCGCGCTGCCTATCGTCGCCGTGGTCAACCTGCTCGTCGGCGGCATCCTCGCTTTCGTCGGCGCCGTGCAGCTCCGCCGCTTCGGCGCGGACATCTATGTCGCGAATTTGGTGGGCGTAGCCGTGGTGCGGGAAATGGCGGCGCTGATGACGGCGATCGTCATGGCGGGCCGCACCGGTGGCGCCTACGCAGCCGAGATCGCCAGCATGCAGGGCACCGGCGAGATCGACGCGCTGCGCGTCATCGGCATCCCCATTCAGGATTACCTGATCCTGCCACGCACTCTGGCGCTGACCGCGATGATGCCGCTGCTGTATCTGTATGGCAGCGCTATCGGAATCTTCGGTGGGTTCGTCGTCGCCATTGCCATGTTGCATCTCTCGGCGGCCGGCTTCGAGACGCAGCTGCTGGGGTCGCTGTCAGGCGGCCAGATCCTGTTCGGCCTGGGAAAGAGCGTGGCCTTCGGCGCGCTGATCGCCATGGCAGGCTGCCGCATTGGGCTGCGTGCCGGGCGGAGTGCGACCGATGTTGGGCATGCGGCCACCAGTGCCGTGGTGGCAGGTATCGTCGGCGTGATTGCGCTGGATGCGGTATTCGCGGTTTGCGCCAACGCGGTGAACTTCTGAAACGATGACCCCCGCACTCAAGCTCCGGGCAACAGACCTGACCATCGGCTACGGAGACAAGCCCGTACAGCATGGCGTCAGCTTCGATGTGCGCGCCCGCTCCATCTTCGCCATCATGGGAGGCAGCGGGTGTGGCAAGAGCACGTTGCTGAAAGCATTGATG
>CAZZVF010000277.1:0-4710 GCA_964657355.1 uncultured Buchnera sp. | reverse complement strand
GCGCTCGCGCATGACCCCTTAACCTTCACGCGCGCTCGCGCACGATGTATTAGGACCCCGAACATCCTCGGACACCCAGTTGAGCGACACCACCGACGATCCGGACGGCACGCTGCCGCCTGATCCCCCGCCTCCCCCGACGATACCGCCAGAAGGCCCGCCAGAGGGCCCGAGCGCCATGCAGCCGGTGACCATCGAGGAGGAGATGCAACGCTCCTACCTCGCCTATGCCATGTCCGTCATCGTCAGCCGGGCGCTGCCGGATGCACGCGATGGTCTGAAGCCGGTGCACCGGCGCATCCTGTTCGGCATGCACGAGGCGGGTTACACGCCCGATAAGCCATACCGCAAATCGGCGCGCATCGTCGGCGACGTAATGGGTAAGTATCACCCGCACGGCGACGCCTCGATCTACGACGCGGCGGTGCGCATGGCGCAGCCGTTCTCCATCCGTGTGCCGCTGATCGACGGCCAGGGCAATTTCGGCAGCGTGGACGGCGACTCGCCGGCGGCCATGCGCTACACCGAAATGCGCCTCGCCCGCGCCGCCACCTATCTGCTCGCCGACATCGACCGCGACACGGTCGATTTCCAGCCGAATTACGACGAGAGCGAGCAGGAGCCGGTCGTGCTTCCGGCGGCGTACCCGAACCTGCTGATCAACGGCGCCGAGGGCATCGCGGTCGGCATGGCGACGCGTATTCCGCCGCACAACCCGGGTGAGATCATCGACGCGACGCTGGCGCTCATCGCCGAGCCGAACACCAGCCTCGACGACCTGATGGCCATCGTGCCGGCGCCGGACTTCCCCACCGGCGGCCTGCTCATCGGCCGCGCCGGCATCCGCAGCGCGTATGAAAACGGCCGCGGCTCGCTCACCATCCGGGCGCGCTGCGAGTTCGAGGAACTGCGGAAGGACCGCACGGCGATCATCATTTCCGAGCTGCCTTACCAGGTGAACAAGGCGACGCTGCAGGAACGCATCGCCGAACTGGTGCGCGCCAAGCAGATCGAAGGCATCGGCGACATTCGCGACGAGAGCGACCGCAGCGGCATGCGCGTGGTCATCGAACTGCGCCGGGATGCGACACCGGAAGTGGTGCTGAACCAGCTGTTCCGCTTCACCAACATGCAGATCAGCTTCGGCTGCAACATGCTGGCGCTGGACCGGGGCCGGCCGCGCACCATGGGCCTGCGCGACATGCTGATGTGCTTCATCGAATTCCGCGAAGAAGTCATCCTGCGCCGCAGCCGGCACGACCTAACGAAAGCCCGCGAGCGGGCGCATCTGCTGGTCGGCTATTCGATCGCGGTCGCCAACATCGATGAAGTGATCAGGCTCATTCGGGCCAGTCCCGACGCGGCAGCCGCCCGTACCGCGCTGATGAACGTCGACTGGCCGGCCGGCGACGTGCTGCCTCTGCTGGAATTGATCGACGACAGCGGCAACATCGTCATCGACGGCCGCGTGCGCTTAACCGAGACACAGGCGCGCGGCATTCTCGACCTGCGCCTGCAGCGGCTCACCGGGCTCGAGCGCGAGAAGATCGAAGGCGAACTCACCGAAGTCGCTGCCAAGATCAAGGATCTTTTGGAAATCATCGCAAGCCGGCCGCGCCGGATGGAAGTGATGCGCGACGAGCTGGTCCGCGTGCGTGCGGAAATCGCCGTGCCGCGCATGACCGCGATCGTGGATTATGCCGCCGATCAGGACGACGAAAGCCTGATCGAGCCCGGCCAGATGGTGGTCACGATCACGCGCGACGGCTTCATCAAGCGCACCCCGCTGGAGACCTACCGCGCGCAGAATCGTGGCGGGCGCGGGCGCATCGCGTCGGGCACGCGCGGTGACGACATCGTCTCGCGCAGCTTCAATGCGCACACCCACCAATGGGTGCTGTTCTTCTCCTCGGGCGGCAAGGCGTTCCGCGAAAAGGTGTGGCGCCTGCCCGAAGCGAGCCCGACCGCTAAGGGCCGCGCGCTGATCAACCTGCTGCCGGAACTCGGCACCGATCGCGTGACGACGGTGCTGCCTCTGCCGCAGGACGAGAGCCTGTGGGAGAATCTGCATCTGGTGTTTGCCACCGCCAGCGGCGGCGTGCGGCGCAACAAGCTGTCGGATTTCGGACGCATCCGCACCTCCGGCCTGATTGCCATGAAGCTCGACGAGGGCGACAGCCTGATCGGTGTCGCGACCTGCCGCGAGGGCGACGACGTGTTTCTCGCAACGCGGCTCGGGCGCTGCATCCGGTTCCAGATATCCGACGAGACATTGCGCGTGTTCGCCGGCCGCGAGAGTGCTGGCGTGCGGGGCATCAAGCTGTCGTCCGGCGACGAGGTGAACAGCCTCGCCGTGCTGCGCCATGTGGATGCCGACACCGGCACGCGCGCCGCATTCCTGCGCGCCATTGCGGCACGCAGGCGAAATCCCGGCTACGACGACGAGGCGGCGGAGGTTTCGGCCGAAGCGGGGATCGAGGCCGCCAACGACGCGAGCGGCGAGGCCGGGGACGAGGAAAGCGCTGGCGATATCAGCCTTTCGCTCGAGCGCGTCAGCGAACTTGAGGCGGCGGAGGAGATCCTGCTCACCGTCACCAACGGCGGTTTCGGCAAGCGCTCCTCGGCGTACGACTACCGCGTCACCGGGCGTGGCGGCCAAGGCATTACCAACATCATGCTGGCGCCGCGCAACGGCACGGAAGTGGTCGCCACCCTGCCCGTGCGGCGTGGCGACGACGTGATGCTGGTTACCGATGCGGGCCGCCTTATCCGCGTGCCGGCCGACCAGGTACGCATCACGGCGCGGCAGACCATGGGCGTCACCTTGTTCCGGCTCAGCGAAGGCGAGCGCGTCACCAGCATCTTCCCGGTTCTGGAAGGTGTCGCGGTCGTGGACGATGTGGACGAGGCAGAAGCCGGATTGGATGGCGGCGGCGATCGTGGTCCGGAGCCCGCGGATGGCTGAACGCGTCGGGCTCTATCCCGGCACGTTCGACCCGGTCACGAACGGCCATATCGACATCATCGTGCGTGCGGCACGCATGTTGGACAAGCTCGTGGTCGGCGTTGCACAGAACATCGGCAAGGGGCCGCTGTTCTCGCTCGAGGAGCGGCTGAGACTGACACGTGCCGAATGCGACATTGTTTCGAAGCGGACCGGCGTGCCGATCGAGGTCAAGAGTTTCGACACGCTGCTGATTGCATTTGCCAGATCCATCGGTGCGCGGGTGATCGTGCGCGGCCTGCGCGCGGTGTCGGATTTCGACTACGAGTTCCAGATGGCGGGCATGAATTACCGCCTCGACCCGCAGATCGAGACCGTGTTCCTGATGGCGAGCGAGCATCACCAGTTCATCTCGTCGCGTTTCGTCAAGGAAATCGCCAGGCTGGGCGGAGATGTTTCGAGTTTTGTCCCTGCGATGACGCTGGAAAAAACGCTTGCGAAGGTCAGCGCAGGGTCGGTGGAATTGGGGCCGGTGGCAGCCGGGGCGCCGGCCGATCATCTATAACGGGAGGATATGCATGCAGAGACGTGATCTTTTGGCGGCCGCTTCCGGGTTGCTGGCGGCAGCAGCGGCAACGCGCGCGCGGGCCGCGGATGCGCCGCCGCCCATGAAACTCGACCCGCAGAACACGGTCTATCTCGATATACCGGCCGGCCGTGTGGTGATCCGCCTGCGTCCGGACATCGCTCCCAAGCACGTGGAACGGGTGAAGCAGCTCTGCCGCGACGGGTTCTACGACGGCACGCCGTTCCATCGCGTCATTCCCGGCTTCATGGCGCAGGGCGGCGACCCGACCGGAACCGGAACCGGCGGCAGCAAGTATCCGAACGTTCCAGCCGAATTCAGCGACGCGCACTTCCTGCGCGGCACGGTGGGTGCTGCCCGCTCCGGTGATCCAAACAGTGCGAACAGCCAGTTCTTCATCATGTTCGGTCCAAACGCGTCACTCGACGGCCAGTACACCATCTGGGGCCAGGTGGTTTCCGGCATGGAGTTCGTCGACAAGATCAAGCAGGGCAGCCCGGACGACAACGGCAAAGTCGATAATCCCGATCGGATCATCCATATGCGCGTCATGGCGGATGTGAAGTAGTCGCACTAACACAGGAAGAAACTGGAATTCGCCATGTCTGAAACATCCACCGCAGAGACCGCCGACCGCGAGAACACGTTGTATCTCGAGCTGAAAACCGGACGCGTGACGATCGCATTGCGGCCTGATCTCGCTCCGAAGCACGTGGAGCGCGTGAAGATGCTGGCGCGCGAAGGCTTCTACGACAACACCCCGTTTCACCGCGTGATCGAAGGCTTCATGGCACAGGGCGGCGACCCGACCGGAAGCGGCTCGGGTGGCAGCAAATACGGCAATCTCCCAGCGGAGTTCAGCCGTTCCGAAAAGTTCCTGCGCGGAACAGTGGGCGCCGCACGCACACAGGACCCCAACAGCGCGAACAGCCAGTTCTACATCATGTTCGCCCCATCCCCGCATCTCGACAACCAGTACACCATCTGGGGCCAGGTGACGGAGGGCATGGACCACGTCGACCAGATCAAGCGCGGCAGCGGCAGCGGTGGCACGGTGCGCGATCCCGATAAGATCGTCAGCATGAAGGTCGCCGCTGATTCCGCACTCTAAGAGCCTGTTTGAGAATGTGGGACGGCGAGTCAGAGGCACCGTTTGGTGCCGGTCCAGCGGGGCTTTCCG
>CAZZVF010000276.1:0-4729 GCA_964657355.1 uncultured Buchnera sp. | reverse complement strand
CCTTCTGCTCTAGGCCCACGCACCCTATGTTGGCCAGATGACCGGAACATTGCCGGAACCTTTTGCCCGCTGGTTCCAGGAGCGCGGTTGGGCGCCCCGGCCGCATCAGCTGGCGCTGCTGGACGCCGCCAATGCCGGCGAAAGCGTGCTGCTGATCGCACCGACCGGTGGTGGCAAGACGCTCGCCGGGTTTCTGCCGAGCCTGATCGCGCTGGCAAACGCGGATCCCGGCAAGCCGCGCGGGCTGCACACCCTCTATGTCAGCCCGCTGAAGGCGCTGGCGACCGACATCGCACGCAACCTTACGATCCCGGTTGAACAGATGGGTTTGCCGATCCGCATCGACACGCGAACCGGCGACACGACGTCCGACAAGCGCCGCCGACAGCGCGACGCGCCGCCGGACATCCTGCTCACCACACCCGAAAGCCTCGCCGTGCTGCTTTCGCAGGAGATGGCGGGGCGGTTTTTCGCGGACCTGTCCACCATCGTCATCGACGAGGTCCATGCCCTCGCCGGCACCAAGCGCGGCGACCAGCTGGCACTCGGACTGGCACGGCTGGCGACGCTGGCGCCAGGTGTTCGCCGGGTCGGCCTCTCCGCCACGGTCGCGCACAAGGCGCCGCTGCTACGCTACGTGGGTGACGGCGCGGTGGCGCGGCTGATCGAGGTGCAGGAGGGCGCACCCCCTGCATTGCAGATGATGCTGCCGGAGCAGCGCATCGCCTGGGCCGGCCGGATGGGTCTCGCCTCCGCCAGCGTCATCCTCGAGCGTATTCGCAGGGCCGGCATGACCATCGTGTTCGTCAATACGCGGGCGCAAGGCGAATTGCTGTTTCAGGAACTTTGGAAGATCAACGAGGACACGCTCCCGATCGCCCTGCACCACGGCAGCCTCGACATGGCGCAACGTCTGCGCGTGGAGGCTGCGATGGCGGCCGGCAGCCTGCGCGCCGTCGTCGCCACGTCGTCGCTCGATCTCGGCATCGACTGGGGTGGCGTCGACCAGGTCATCCAGGTCGGCGCCCCCAAGGGCACGTCGCGGCTGCTGCAGCGCGTCGGCCGTTCCAATCACCGAATGGACGAGGCGAGCCAGGCGATCCTGGTGCCGGCCAACCGGTTCGAGGTGCTCGAATGCCAGGCAGCCATCGCCGGCATCGCGGCGCGGGAGCTCGACGGCGATCCGCCCGGCCCTGGCGGGCTCGACGTACTGGCGCAGCATCTGCTGCTCACCGCGGCAGCCGGACCGTTCATGCCCGACGCGATGTTTGCCGAAGTGCAGCGGGCCGGGCCCTACGCGTCGCTCAAGAGGCGCGATTTCGACGACGTGCTGCGCTTCGTCGAGGATGGCGGCTACGCGCTGGCCAACTACGAGCGCTACCGCAAGCTGTTCCGCGACTTCGAAGGCCGCGTGCATATCAGCGGCGAGCGCACCGCGCGGCAGGCACGGATGAATGTCGGGACCATCGTGGAAGCACCGGTGCTTCAGGTGCGCCTCGGCGGCATGCGCGGTCAGCGGCTGGGCGAGGTGGAGGAGTATTTCGCCAACATGCTGCGCCCCGGCGACACCTTCATGTTCGCCGGCCGGCTGCTGCGGTTCACCCGTATTCGGGAGACCACGCTCGAATGCCTGGATGGCGGCACCGGCACACCGATGGTGCCGGCCTATGCCGGCGCACGGCTGCCGCTCACCACCAATCTCGCCGCCCGCGTGCGTGCCATGCTGCACGATCCGGCTTCCTGGAGCGCCTACCCGGAGCCGGTGCGCGAATGGCTCGAATTGCAGCTCGACCGCTCGGAACTGCCTGGGCCGGACAATCTGCTGGTGGAGATTTTTCCGCGCGACGGCCGCTGGTACATGATCGCCTACGCTTTCGAGGGGCGTAATGCGCACCAGACGCTTGGCATGCTGCTGACCCGCCGCATGGAACGCGCGGGCGCCGCCCCGCTCGGTTTTGTCGCCACCGACTACGTGATCGCCACGTGGTCGGCGAACGAGCCGGGAGATGTCGCAGCTCTGTTCGACCACGACATGCTGGGCGACGACCTCGAGGCCTGGATGGCGGACAGCTCGATGCTGCGGCGCACCTTCCGCAACGTCGCGGTGATCGCAGGCCTGATCGAGCGCAACCATCCGGGGGCCGAGAAGAACCGTCGCCAGGTCACAGTAAACAGCGACTTGATCTACGACGTGCTGCGGCGGCACCAGCCCGATCACATCCTGCTGCGCGCCACCCGCCAGGATGCGGCGGGCGGCCTGACCGATCTTGGCCGCGTGGCGGGCATGCTGGATCGCGCGCGGGCCCAGATCCGGGTGCGCCGGCTAGACCGCGTGTCGCCGCTGGCAGTGCCGGTGCTGCTCGATATCGGGCGTGAGAGCGTGCGTACCCAGGCGGACGAGGATGCGATGCTGGAGGAAACCGAAGCGCTCATCGCCGAGGCGACAAGCGGCGCCGAGCTCAGGCCACGGGAGCGGTTCGTTCCGGCCGTGCTCCGGCCTAACCTGCGCCGGCAGCATCTCGCTCAAGGCGCCCCCACTGTCGAGCAATCGTCCGGCGCTGATCGGCCGGCTTCGAAGACAAGGCGGCGCAGGGTGCCGCAATCGCGCGGAACCTCGCGGCCCGATGTCGGCCCCACTGGTTAGACGCCCCGCTGGTTAAACTAAACGATTGTGGAGCGGCGACGCAGGAACGTCAGTCCGATGAGGCCGACGCCGAGCAGAGCGATGGTCGCGGGCTCTGGCAGGATCGCCTGCTGGGAGTATTCGAGATCCGCCATTTCGAAGGATACGGTTCCGCTATCGAGCGAAATGGACGTGAATGCCTCGTTGCTGGTGATGGCGCTGTAGAAGCTGCCGCCATAGCCCTGGCCGCCCTTGGCATCGGACTTGATGGTGCTGCCAAGAACCGAACCGACCGAAACGCCGTTGTTGAAGAAGTTGATGCCGTTGGTCAGGTCAACCGATCCCCAGAGCAGTGCAATGGTATATTGCGGCGACGCGAAGTTGATCGTGATGGTGCCAAGTCCGGTTGAAAAGTAGTTGCCGGTGTAGGGTGTTCCAACGCCGTTGGTGATGCCGGTGATCGGTGCCGCGTAAAGGTTGTTCGCGCTCCCGTTCACTATGCCCTGGTTGGCGGCAACATTATCGAATGCAACCGAGTAGCCATTGCCCGAAAAATTCGTATTCCCAGTCTGCGCGGGGGGTGTCAAGAATACATAGTTGGGATCGGTAGCTTCAGTCTGCAGATTGGTTGCGACGATGAAGTTAGCTTTTGCAGCAGGAACTACTGCGACATACGGAAGAAAACCAGCAGCAAAGACGGAAACAATCTGCTTAAGACGAAACGTCATAGTACGCATCCTTCACTGCAAAACTGCAGCAATATTGCCGCAGAGGCTTGTTCGCCCGCTCGCTAAAAATAGAAGAAGCAACGATCCCGTTGCCTGAGAAGTTGATATCGCTTTCGTGAGGTCAGTGTCAACGCTAAATTTTGAGACTCTGACAACCTCTGCGGGATGATGCGTCTCTGCAACAGAGACCGGGAGTAGGTGCCGCGTCGCGCACTTCCCTGCGGGTGGATGGCGCGGCCTCGACGCCCAAGCTAAAAAGCACGCAATGGATACGCCGCGCTGCCACACTGCCACTCAGGTTGCGTTTCGCGGCGAAGCCCTGCTGCTCGATCCTGCCGGCGCTCTCGTCTGGCCGCGTCTGTCACTCCTGGCAGTAGCCGACCTGCATCTCGAAAAAGGCAGCGCCTGCGCCGCCAGGGGTCACCTTGTCCCGCCATGGGATACCGGGCTTACGTTGCGCCGGCTCGCAGCCCTGATCGCGCATTACAAGCCGGCTGTCGTTGTCGCGCTAGGCGACAGCTTCCATGACGGCAAAGGCTCAGCGCGTCTGTCCCCGGAAGATTTGAGCCTGCTTTTGAGCCTGGCGTCCGGCAGCCGCTTCGTCTGGATCAGCGGCAATCACGATCCGGCTCCGCTAGCGGACTTACCCGGCCTCGCCACACAGGCCTGGAGCGAAGGTCCGCTGGTGTTCCGCCATCAGGCGCTGTCGCACGGCCTTCCTGCCGCACCTGCCGGCGAACTCTCCGGCCACTTCCATCCGAAGCTCCGTGTCGCCACCCGGGCAGGCGGCATCGTCCGGCCCTGTTTCGTGGGCGACGCGGACAGGCTGATCCTGCCCGCTTTCGGCGCCTATACCGGCGGCCTCGATATCGGGCACCAGGCGATCGCCAGCCTGTTCCCAGGCGGCGCACGGGCGTGGGCACTCGGCCGCGACCGGCTTTTCGGGTTCACTGTCGGCCCCGCATCTACCGCACCACCCGCGACGCGCAAGCTCGCCGTGGCGGCACCGCACACGCTTGCCGCGGCTGCTGAAGCACACAATTTGAGTTAGATGGTCAAACAGCCGGGCAGCACGATCGTTTGGTTCCGGCAGGATCTGCGCCTTCACGATAATCCGGCGCTGCTCGCCGGCATTCGCGGCTCGGAAAACGTCATTCCCCTATATATTCTTGACGACGACGCGGCTGGCGCCTGGGCGATGGGGGGTGCCGCGCGCTGGTGGCTGCACCATTCGCTCGCATCGCTGTCGCGCGACCTCGGCCACGTGGGTGCGCCCCTAGTCCTGCGACGAGGCGATGCGGCAGGCATCCTGGCGGAACTGGCCGGGCAATGCGACGCGGCGACCGTGCATTCCGGCATCGCGCATGAACCGTTCTGG
>CAZZVF010000275.1:0-4733 GCA_964657355.1 uncultured Buchnera sp. | reverse complement strand
GCGCGTGTTCATGTGGACCGCCGGCACGCGCGGGCTCCTCATATGGGACACCACGCTGATGCCGGAGGCCCAGAACCGCGGGTCCTGCTCGGCGCCGGGGATCTGTGCGCGGAATTCGGGGCTGAACTCGCCGGCCACCGTGGAGACGTTGACGCCGACCTTCTCGAACACCCGGCCGTGCATGACGCTCATCACGCCGCCCCCGCCTTTGGACTCCGGACCTTCTGACTCCACGCCCTCTCCTTCGTCGGCCGGACGCGACCAGGCGGTCTGCCTGAACCGGCCTGCTTCCATCCCAGGCGGCCCGGCATCGCCGAACTCGTCCTCGATCGCCTCGAAACTGGCGCAGATGCGGTCTCGCAGGCTCTCGAACCAGGCACGCGCCGGGTGCTTGAGCAGGGCATGAGGCGGCAATGGGGGCTGGTCGGTGTCCATGCCCTATCTACCCGACGACCGGCGCCGACTTCAAACCCGCCTCCGTTGCGCGTGCACCCGGCGGATTGCAGGCTCGCCGCTCGCCCCTTAATAGGGTGGGGCAGCCCACCGGTCCGCATAGGCCGGCGTTGCCCCGCGTGCAGCAGCGCGGTTGGTTCACCTGGCGTCGAGGACTTGATCATGGCTGGCCTCCACAAGAGCGAATTCCAGAACCCGGTAGCCAACTGGGTCGACTCGCGTTTGCCGATCCTCACCATGATGACCAAGGAATACGGCAGCTTCCCGACGCCGAAGAACTTCAACTACTTCTGGAACTTCGGCGCGCTGGCCATGGTGAACCTGGTCATCATGATCGCCACCGGCGTCTTCCTGGCGATGAACTACAATCCCAGCACCGCCGGCGCGTTCGACTCGGTCGAGCGCATCATGCGCGACGTGAACTACGGCTGGCTCATCCGCTACGCCCACATGAACGGCGCCTCCCTGTTCTTCATCATCATCTACACGCACATCTTCCGCGGCATGTATTACGGCAGCTACAAGGCGCCGCGCGAGCTGCTGTGGATGACCGGCGTGCTGCTCTTCCTCATGCTGATGGCCACCGCCTTCCTCGGCTACGTGCTGCCCTGGGGCCAGATGTCGTACTGGGGTGCGACCGTCATCACCAACCTGTTCTCCGCCATCCCCGTGGTCGGCAACTGGATCGTCACCCTGCTATGGGGCGGCTTCTCGGTCGACAACCCCACGCTGAACCGGTTCTTCAGCCTGCATTACCTGATGCCGTTCATGCTGACCGGCGTGATCTTCCTCCACGTCGTCGCCCTGCACATCACCGGGTCGAACAACCCGCTCGGCATCGACGTGAAAACCCCGCAGGACACGCTTCCCTTCCACCCGTACTACACGGCGAAGGACAGCGTCGGCCTCGTGGTCTATCTGATGATCTTCGCCGCCCTGGTGTGCTTCGCGCCGAACTTCTTCGGCGAGGCGGACAACTACATCGTCGCCAACCCGCTGCAGACGCCGAATGCCATCGTGCCCGAGTGGTACTTCCTGCCATACTACGCCATCCTGCGCTCGGTGCCGAACAAGCTGGCCGGCGTGCTCTGCATGTTTGGCTCCATCCTGGTGTGGTTCGTGCTGCCCTGGCTCGACCGCTCGCCGGTCCGCAGCGCCCGCTTCCGGCCGATCTACCGGGTCATGATGGTGCTGCTCGTGGTCGACATGTTCGTGCTCGGCGCCGTCGGCAAGCACCATCCGGAAGGCATCTGGATCATCACCGGCCGCGTCGCCACCGCCTGGTATTTCCTGCACTTCATCATGCTGCCGTTCCTGCCGTTCTTCGAACGCACCCTGCCGCTGCCCGAAAGCATCAGCCGGCCGGTGCTGTCGCCCCGCTTCCCGGGAGGCGGCGGAGGCCCGTTGCCGTCCGGTGCCGCCGCCGCCCCGATGGAGAAGATCTAGATGTCGCGCCGTCACGCGGTGGTGGTTCGCACCTTCAGCTTGGGCTGCCTGATCCTCGCAGCCTCGCCCTTCCTAGCCACCAACTCCGTGAGCGCCGCGGAAGAGGCGATGCCGCCCTACCCGAAAGAGAATTGGAGCTTCTCGGGCCCGTTCGGCACGTTCGACCGCGCCTCCGCCCAGCGCGGCTTCCAGGTCTATAACGAGGTCTGCTCGGCCTGCCATGCGATGCACCTGATGGCGTATCGCAACCTGGCCGGCATCGGCCTCACGCCCGGCCAGATCCGCGCCGTCGCCGCCACCAAGACGGTCGCCGGCGAGCTGAACGACCAGGGCGAGCCCACCAAACGCCCCGGCCAGCCGGGCGACCATTTCGCCTCGCCCTATCCGAACGACCGCGCCTCGCGCGCCGCCAATAACGGCGCCCTGCCGCCGGACCAGTCGCTCATCGAAAAGGCGCGCGAAGGCGGCCCGGACTACATCAACGCGCTCGTCGGCCACGGCTACGTCGACCCGCCCGCCGGCGTGAAGGTAGCGGACGGCCTGTATTACAACACCTATTATCCCGGCCATCAGATCCACATGCCGCCGCCGCTTGCCGACGGGGCCGTCACCTATGCGGACGGCACCAAGGCCACCGTCGACCAGATGGCGAAGGACGTGACGACCTTCCTGACCTTCGCGTCCAATCCGGAAATGGAGCAGCGCAAGCACCTGGGCGTGCGCCTGGTGGGCTACCTCGCCGCACTCGCCTGCGTCACCTACGTCGTCAAGAAGCGCGTCTGGTCGAGCGTTCATTGACCAAGGCGCATTAAGTCGCGGGACGCTGGAGCGTGAGCGAAGTTGTCGTCGGCGTCATTGGTGGCTCCGGGCTCTACGACATCGAGGGTCTCGTCGATCGCGAGTGGCGTCGCGTGTCTTCGCCCTGGGGCGAGCCGTCGGACGAGCTGCTGTTCGGCACGCTCGAAGGTACGCGCTGCGTGTTCCTGCCGCGGCACGGGCGCGGTCACAAATTGTCGCCCACGCACCTCAACTACCGCGCCAACATCGACGCCCTGAAACGCTCCGGTGTCACCCACGTGCTGTCGATGTCCGCCGTCGGCAGCCTGCAGGCCCATCTGCCGCCCGGCCGCTTCGTCATCGTCGACCAGTTCATCGACCGCAGCTTCGCGCGCGAGAAGAGCTTCTTCGGCGAAGGCTGCGTCGCCCATGTCTCCATGGCCCACCCGGTCTGCCCGATGCTCGGCGACGTGCTGGAAGCCAGCGCACGGGCCCTCGACCTCCCTGTCACACGCGCCGGCACCTACCTCGTCATGGAAGGCCCGCAATTCTCCACCAAGGCGGAAAGCGAGCTGTATCGCAGCTGGGGCTGCAGCGTCATCGGCATGACGAACATGCCGGAAGCCAAGCTCGCGCGCGAAGCCGAGCTGCATTACGCCACCGTCGCCATGGTCACGGATTACGATTGCTGGCACGAGACGCATGAACACGTCACCGTGGACGCTGTCGTGCGCGTCATGACCGAGAATGCCGAACGCGCCCGGACCCTCGTGCGCCACGCCATTCCCGCACTCGCCGCCAGCACCGCACCCTGCGCGCAATCGTGCAACACGGCGCTCGATTTCGCGATCATCACCGCGCCCGCGTCGCGCGGCCCGAAACTCATGGAAAAGCTCGACGCCGTCGCGGGGCGCGTCCTCTAACGCTCCAGCGCTCTCCTGAGAGGTTCGAGCCAGGGCTCGTAGTTTCGCCACTGGTCCAGCCCCTCGCGAAAAATCGGCTGGCGCACCTGTTCCGCGCTCGCCGTGCTGACCGCGCGCTTCGTCTCCCAAAATCGCAGGCATGAAGGCTCGAACTCCAGGCCGCAATACTCCAGCAATCTGCGCACCTGGGTCTCCGTGTCGGCGACGACATCCTCATACACCACCCGGTGCACGCACCCGGGCTGAACCTCGTCCCAGTGCGCCATCATGGCGGCATAGTCGCGGTAATACCGGCCGAGATCGGTGAGGTCGTAGGAATAGTCCAGCGCCGAAAACAGCTGCTTGAACGCGGCGAAACAATTGGCCATCGGGTCCCGCCGCGCATCGATGATCTTCGCGTTCGGCAGGATCAGCCGGATTAGCCCGACATGCTCCCAGTTAGCCGGCATCTTGTCGACGAATAATGGCCGCTGCGTGCTGCGGTAGGTTCGCGTATCGGCGATGTAGCGGGCCCCAAGCGCCGCAAGCCGCGCTGCATCGAGATCCGTGACACTGTGCGGATAGGCACGGCTGTCGCGGCCGCCGAGTTCGCCCGCCATGGCGATGATCTCGGGCAGCTCCATGGTGCCTTCCACCTGGCTGTGGCTCGACAGGATCTGCTCGATCAGCGTCGATCCGGCGCGCGGCAGGCCCAGCACGAATATCGGGTCGGCGTCCTTGCATCCCATGCCCGCGCGAGCTTCGAAAAACGACGCGGTGAACAGCTGCCTGGCGCGGCGGACCTGCGCGGTGGTCGCATCGGCGGAATACGAGACCTCGCGTTTGCGGATGCGGGCACCCTCGGCATAATGCCTGAAGCTGGCTTCGAAGTCCCGATCCTGCTCGAGCGCGCGGCCAAGCGAGTAATGCAGGTAAAGCCGGTCTTCCGCCGACAACCCGCTGGATTTCAGCGCCGCCTGCATGGAGCCGATCTCCGCCGCAGAAAAACGCTCCGTCTTGAAATCCGCGATGCTCCAATAGGCCTCGCCCATATGCGGCGCGAGTGCGATGCACCGCCGGTAGGCGCGCACCGCGTCGTCCCGGCGTCCTGCACTCTTCAGCGCATTGCCGTAGCTCTGCCACACCGTCGGATGG
>CAZZVF010000274.1:0-4745 GCA_964657355.1 uncultured Buchnera sp. | reverse complement strand
ATGTGCCGCGATCACCCGGTCGCCCACCGCCACGCCGGCCGCACCTTCGCCCAGTGCCACCACCTCGCCCACGCCCTCGGACGTGGGAATGCGCGTCTCCGGACGCCGCGCCCCGTAGCGGCCCGATAGGATCGTGAGGTCGCGATGCCCGAGGCACACCGCCCGCACTTGCACGACCGCCATGCCGGGCCCCGCCAGCGGCTCCGGCCCCTCGATCGCAGTAAGCGAACTCAGGCCTTCCTGCATGCCGATGTGGTAAGCTTTCACAATCGATCTTCCTCGCCAATCAGCCGCCTGCCACGTGCCGCCGATTTGTAATAGTTTTAGATCAAATGAGCGGGAATGTCACGGGGCGGATGGGCAAGCCTCCAGGCGCGCGGTGAGGGTTCTGCCCGTCGCGAGCTCGCGAGCGCGGGTTCATACCGGCAAGCATGGAGGTGCCCCCACGCCATCAGGTATTGATAGCGATCCCGTGCAGATCGAGCCGGATGTTGAAGCGATCGGACCGGTAATGCGCGAAGGTCAGCAGGAAAGGCCGCTCTCCGGCATCATAGACGGTGCGGGTGATGCGCAGCAGCGCCGCCCGTGCCTCGATTTCGAGTAGCTGCGACAGTGTCTGGTCGGCGATCATCGCGCCGATCGTCTGCGCTGCGTGCGCCGCCTTGCAGCCGGCTTCATCCAGCAGGCGAAGGATCGGGGCCTTTTCGAGTGCGGCACGGCTGATCGCGGCGGCGTAGTGGACGGGCACGTAGCTCACGATGTAGCCGAGCGGCGCATTGTCGAGGTAGCGCACGCGCACTGCCCGCACGAGTCGCTCGCCCCTTTTCATCTTCATTGCGCCGGCGATTGCCGGCGCCGCCTCTTCCTCGGCGACCTCGAGCACCTTGACCGCGGTGCTGCGCCCGAACGCGAGAAGCGAGTCGAGCGCCTGGTCGATGTTGGCCTCCAACGGCTTGGCCGGCGACTTGAAGGAGACACGCGTGCCGAGGCGTCGTTTCCGCTCGACGAAATGGTGGTCGGCCAGTTCGCTGAGCGCGCGCCGCGCGGTGATACGCGACACGCTGAAGATGGCCGACACCTCCTGCTCCGTCGGCATCGCGCTTCCGAAATGCCGCTGGCCGCTGAGGATTTCGTCACGCAGTTGCAGATAGATCTGGTGATAAAGCGGTATTGCGGTATCGCGGTCGACGAAAGCCTGCTCCTGCATCCTGTCCCTCTTGGTCCGGGCGCCTCGCGGCCGGTTCTCTTTCGGAGCGCCTGCCTGGAACGCGCGCCCCGCTCTGCCAAGCTTTATTCCTTACCCGGACCAGCCGAGCTGTTCATACGCGTTTACGGACGCCCCCTCGCCGGACCTGTGCCAGGTTCTCGCAAGCTGGCGAACGACCGCCGCGTTCTGTCAGCACTCGGGCCGGTCGTCGGCTTGGCCGTGCTTGTATGCCGGCTTAGCGTGAGCGGCGAGTGGAACGGCGGATGACAGGCATGGACTGCCTGAAGTGTGGGTCTTCTACGTGAAACAGCGACCTGAGCTTACAGCGCGTCGCTGTCGACGCTTTCGGTGCGAGACTGTGGGCGGCATTTCAACGAGCGGAGCGGCGTTGGGCTGAGCCGCACCTGCGTGCCCAGCTGCGGACCTGAGCGGTCCTGCTGTTGCGCGGCATCGAGGTGAGCCATGAAGTAGCCGACGCTTCTGTCGGGAACATGGCGAACTCCGCAACCTTCTTTGTCCACGCCGCCGTCACGACCAAGTTGTCATGCAGACTGCGTGAGCATCCTTATGCAGCTACAAGTCTGACACGCTCGGCACGCGGCCCGACGGAACCGCTTTTTGCCTTTTTCTCGAAAAGGAAGGCCTTGCGTGCTTCGCGCCATTAGTGTGGCTCCTCGCCGCCCGACACGTTCATCGACTCCGCCGTGATGTAGCCGCTCTCAGGATGGCAAAGGAACGCCACGGCGTTCGCGGTGTCGGCGGGTAAGCCTGGCCGGCCGATCGGGATGCGGCCGGCCATGTCCACCCGATATTGCTCCACGGTCTTGCCCTGACGCTCGGCGAAATAGCTGTTCTGCCAGGCGCCAAGGCCGGTGGTGACGTGGTTCGGGCACACATTGTTGACCGTGATGCCATGCGGGCCGAGTTCGATCGCCGCGGAACGTGCCAGGCCGACCAGGCCGTGTTTCGATGCGCTGTAAGCCTGCGCGCAGGGGAATCCGCTTTTGGCTGCCTGCGAGGCGATGGTGACGATGCGGCCGCCGCGTTTCTGCGCGATCATGCGCTCGGCGGCGGCGCGCAAGCCGTAGAAGGCGCCGGTAAGGTTCACGTCGATCACCGCGCCCCAGTCCGCGGGCGAGACCTCCATGAGTGGCTTCATGATGTAGCCGATGCCGGCATTGTTTACCCAGATATCCAGGCTGCCGTGGCTGGCGGTGGCGTGGGCCGCGAGGGCGTCCACCTCGTCCCAAAGGCGCACGTCGCACGCCTTGCAGCTGACCGGCACGCCCAGTGCGCCAATGTCCTGCGCGATCGCCTCCATTTCGGATAAGGCCCCGATCATGGCTTCGGGCGTGGCGGCGTCGCGCGAGCGGCCGATGTCGGAGAGCAGGATGGATGCGCCCTCGCGCGCCAGGCGCAGTGCGATGGCTTCGCCCAGGCCGCCACGGCGGCCGGAGCCGGTGATGACGGCGACTTTGCCGGCGAGCACACCGGTCACAATGCGGGCACTCGCGGTGCTGTCACCGGGCGGGTCAGCAGGAAGATCGGCGTCGACCATTCGTGGAACTGTGCCGCGATGCGCGTCATTTCCGTTGTCGACACGTCGCGGCCGAATGCATCCATGTCGCGGACGTCGAGGATCTCGATGTAGTCGTAGGGAGGCTCCCCGCCGCCGAACAGCTCCGTGGCTTCAAAGAGCTCGAATTTTTCGACGGAGCCCAGTGCATTGACGGTCGGCAGATCGGTGCTCGCCGCCCACGCTTCGTAGTCGGCACGGCTTTTTCCCGGTTTCAGGGTTACCAGGACGATGATGCGGGTCATGCTGTTTTCCCCTTGGCACGCGGTCTGCACGGCAGCAATATGTTATAGAGATATGGCAATTTAAGGGAAGTGGGCTTTTGCGGTCCGATGGCGCGAGCGGCTTCGAATTTTCCGTCCCGGTGCTGGTGATCGGCGGCGGCGCCGCGGGCGCGGTCGCGGCGCTGGCGACGGCAGCCGAAGGGGTCGAAGTCATGCTGGTTGAGCAGGACGGGCGGCCGGGCGGATCCACCGGCCTGTCGCAGGGATTGATGTGCGCCGCCGGAACAGCCTCGCAGGCGGCGCACGGTGTCGAGGATTCGCCCGAGATCTTCTTCGCCGATATCATGGCGAAGACGCGCGGCCTGGCCGACCCGGTCATCGCCCGCGCAATCGCCACGCAAGCGGGCCCGGCGCTGGAGTGGCTGATCACCGCACACGGGATGCCGTGGGAGCTCGATACGCGGTTCCGCGCGGCCTACGGCAACAGCCGGCTGCGCGTGCATGGCTGGCCGGAGCATGGCGGGGCGGATATGATCCAGTTCCTCCATCGCCGCATGGGCGATTCCGGCATCGACGTGCTGATGCAGACGCGGCTTGCCGGTATCGTGGCCGGCCCGGATGGCCGCGTGGCGGGGGTGGAGTTGCAGCGTGCCGACGGCGCCCGCGAGCGCCTCGGCTGCGGCGCCCTGATCCTGGCCTGCGGCGGTTTTGGCGCCAATCCGGAGATGGTGGCGGCGCACATGCCGGAAGCTGCCGGCCTCCGATACAACGGACATGAGGGTAATCGCGGCGACGCGATCCGGCTTGCAGCCCCGCTCGGCGCGGCGCTCGGCGATCTCGGCAGCTATCAGGGCTATGCGATGTTGACCGATCCGCAAGGCATCTCGGTACCGCCCGGGGTGCTGATGGAAGGCGGCGTGCTGGTGAACCGGCTTGGCGAACGCTTCACCGACGAGACTGTGGATATCGCCGGCAT
Source organism: uncultured Buchnera sp. (assembly GCA_964657355.1). Taxonomy (GTDB): domain Bacteria; phylum Pseudomonadota; class Alphaproteobacteria; order Acetobacterales; family Acetobacteraceae; genus BOG-908. Next base: position 762 of record CAZZVF010000274.1, on the reverse strand, counting down.
GGTCATTCCGCTGGCACGGCAGCCGGACGGCGTGGGGTGGGTGGTGTTCGACGCCGGGATCGAGGCGCGCTGCGCGCATATCCCAGAGAGCAAGGCCCTGCTTGAGCTTAACGCTGCCAAGCAGGCTGACGACGCGGCGGCGCTGGCCGCGGCGATCGGGGTGCCCGCCGCCGCACTCGCGGCCACCCTTGCCGAAGCGCACGATGCGCGGAAGACACGGCGGCCGGACGCCGTCGGCCGCCTGTGGGGCGCGGATGTGGCACCTGCCTCGCCCTTGCGCGCCTTGCGCGTGACCAGTGCGCTCTACCACACGCAAGGCGGCCTGCAGACGGATGGTCAGGCGCGGGTGCTGCGGCCGGATGGCAGCATTATGCCCAACCTGTTCGCCGCCGGCGGTGCGGCACGCGGCATCGCCGGGCCATCCTCCTGGGGGTATCTGCCGGCGATCGGGCTGTGCGCCGCGGTGACGACGGGCATGATCGCTGGGCGGGCGGCCGCGCGGCAAGCGATGGGACAGGCCGTTTCCTGACCAATTCGGCTTTCCTCGATTGTCTTGCGGACACGCTGTAATTGTTATAAGTATAGGTCTTAATCGCTTTTGCCGTTGAGGGATTGCTATGCAGACGGCATCGATCACGCAATTTCCCGAACTTAGCTCGGCCGAACTGGCCGAAGCGCTCGGCCATATTGTCGGCGCGGAGCACATCCATCTCGGCGAGACCCGGCGTCGAATGCACAGCGAGGATATCTGGCAGCCGGCCG
>CAZZVF010000273.1:0-4781 GCA_964657355.1 uncultured Buchnera sp. | reverse complement strand
CTCGGAATTGCCGCCGATCTCGCCGATCATGATGATGCTCTCGGTCTCGGGGTCGGCCAGGAACATCTGCAGCACCTCGATGAAGTCGAGCCCCTTCACCGGATCGCCGCCGATGCCGACGCAGGTCGACTGACCGAGCCCGGCCGCCGTCGTCTGCGCCACCGCCTCGTAGGTCAGCGTGCCCGACCGGCTGACGATGCCGACCTTGCCGCGCCTGTGGATGTGGCCCGGCATGATGCCGATCTTGCACGCGTCGGGCGTGATCACGCCGGGGCAGTTCGGCCCGACGAGGATGGATGTCGTCCCGGCCAGCGCCCGCTTCACGCGCACCATGTCGAGCACCGGAATGCCCTCGGTGATGGTCACGATGAGCTTCATCCCGGCATCGATGGCTTCCAGGATGGCGTCGGCCGCGAACGGCGGCGGCACGTAGATCGCCGTCGCCGTCGCACCCGTGCGCTCGCGTGCCTCGGCCACCGTATCGAACACCGGCAGGTCGAGATGCGTGGTACCGCCCTTGCCCGGCGTCACGCCACCGGCGACCTTGGTGCCGTAGGCGATCGCCTGCTCGCTGTGGAACGTGCCCTGCGCGCCGGTGAAACCCTGCGTAATGACGACCGTGTTCTTGTCGACCAGGATCGCCATGTCAGTTCGCCTCTTTCACGGCGCGGACGATCTTCTCGGCGGCGTCGGCCAGATTGTCCGCCGAGACGATCGGCAGGCCCGATTTCGCCAGGATCTCCTTGCCCAGCGCCACGTTCGTGCCCTCGAGCCGTACCACCAGCGGCACGTTGAGCGAAACTTCGCGCGCCGCCGCGATGACACCTTCCGCAATCACGTCGCAGCGCATGATGCCGCCGAAGATGTTGACCAGGATGCCTTCGACATTCGGGTCGGACAGGATGATCTTGAACGCCGCGGTCACCTTCTCGCGCGTCGCGCCGCCGCCGACATCGAGGAAGTTCGCCGGCGAGGACCCGTACAGCTTGATGATGTCCATCGTCGCCATTGCGAGGCCCGCGCCGTTCACCATGCAGCCGATGACGCCGTCCAGCGCCACGTAGTTGAGGTCGAACCGCGCCGCCTCCAGCTCCTTCGGATCCTCCTCCGCCTCGTCGCGCAACGCGGCAAGTTCGCTGTGCCGGTATAGGGCGTTGTCGTCGAAGCTGACTTTCGCATCGAGTGCGACCACGTCGCCGGCACCGGTCACCACCAGCGGATTGATTTCCACGATGGCGCAATCGAGCGCGATGAACGCCGTATACATCGCCTGCACGAAGCGGCCGAACGCCGCGATCTGCTTGCCTTCGAGCTTGAGCCCGTAGGCCAGCTTGCGCGCGTGATACGCCGAAATGCCGGCAGCAGGATCGACCGCCACGCGGAGAATCTTCTCCGGATGCGTCTCGGCGACTTCCTCGACTTCCATGCCGCCTTCGGTCGACGCCATGATCACCACGCGCGACGTGTCGCGATCCACCAGCAGCGACAGATACAGTTCGCGCTTGATGTCGCAGCCGGCCTCGACATAGACGCGCCGCACATCGCGCCCGGCCGGTCCGGTCTGCTTGGTGATCAGCGTGTGGCCCAGCATCGCCTCGGCCGCCGCGCGGACTTCCTCGGCACTGCGCGCCAGGCGCACGCCACCCTTGCCCGCGGGATCGTCCTTGAAATGGCCCGCACCACGGCCGCCGGCGTGGATCTGCGACTTCACGACATAGACCGGCCCGGGCAACCTCGCCGCCGCTTCCGCCGCTTCCTCGGGCGTCCAGGCGGCAAAGCCCTGCAACACCGAGACGCCATAGCCGCGCAGCAGCTCCTTGGCCTGGTATTCGTGGATGTTCATGGAGTCAGCTGGCCTCGTCGATCGGCAGTTTCTTGAAATCCTCGATCAGCTTCCTCACCGCGTCGCACGACTTGTCGAACGCCGACTGCTCCTGCGCATCGAGCTGGATTTCGACGATGCGCTCGACACCGCCGGCACCGATCACCACCGGCACGCCGATATAGAGGTCGTGCAGCCCGTACTGGCCGGAGAGTTTCGCGGCACACGGCAACACCCGCTTGCGATCGAGCAGGTAGCTCTCCGCCATGGCGATCGCCGCCGCCGCCGGTGCGTAGAAGGCGCTGCCCTTTTCTAGCAACTTGACGATCTCGCCGCCGCCATTCGCGGTGCGCGCGCAGATCGCGTCGATCTTGTCCTGCGTCGTCCAGCCCATGCGGATGAGGTCCGGAATGGGAATGCCCGCCACCGTCGAATAGCGCGTCAGCGGCACCATCGTGTCGCCATGCCCGCCGAGCACGAATCCGGTCACGTCCTCGACGGACACGCCGAATTCCTGCGCCAGGAACAGCTTGAACCGCGCCGAATCCAGCACGCCCGCCATGCCGACGACGCGTTCGGCCGGCAACCCGCTGCGCTGCTGCAGCTGCCACACCATGACGTCGAGCGGATTGGTGATGACGATGACGAACGCGCCGGGGCAGTGCGCCTTGATGCCGTCCGCAACCTGGTTGATCACGCCTGCGTTTTTGGCCAGCAGGTCGTCGCGCGACATGCCGGGCATGCGCGGGAAACCGGCCGTCACGATGACCACGTCGGCGCCGGCGATGGCCGCGTAATCCGAACCGCCGCTCATCGCCGAGTCGAACAGGTCCACCGCGCCGGACTGCATCAGGTCGAGCGCCTTGCCCGCCGCGACCCCGCCGAACACATCGAACAGGACGACGTCGCCGAGTTCCTTGAGGCCGACCAGATGGGCGAGCGTGCCGCCAATGTTGCCGGCGCCGATCAGCGCAATCTTGTTGCGTGCCATGTGCGTCCTTGTGGAGGTGTTGCAGAGCAATCAGGGGTGACGGGGGCGGATGAAGCTGCGGGTCACTAGACCAAAGTCCGGGGGGGTGGCAAGGAATGCCGCGCCGCAGCACGGCTGCCATTTACCTGCCGCGCGGCCCTTACTCGGCGGCTTTGGCCTTGGTGCCGAGCATGTTGTGCAGCCGCAAATGATGGCGGAACTGGTAATAGCTCAGGCCCAGACGGCGTGCCGCCTCGGCCTGGTTGAACCGGCAGGCTTCCAGCGCCTGCTGCAGCAGCCTGGCCTCATAAGCGCGCGTCGCCGCCTCGAACCCGTCCGAAATGTCGATCGGGCCTTCCTGGTTGGCCGCCTGCGCAGGCGGCGGGCTCCCGGCCTGTGCACCCGCATTCGCCACCGCCGGAGCCGCCTCGCCCGCCACCTTCCGCAGCAGGGCCGGCGGCCTGTGCACCGACGCGAACGGGTCGAGGATGATCTCGGCCAGCTTGCGGGCGGAATCGCGCATGCGATACACGCTGCGCTCCACCACGTTGCGCAACTCGCGCACATTGCCCGGCCAGTCGTGCTGTTCGAGCACCGCCAGCGCCTGGTCGGCGAATCCGGCAAAGAACGGCCGCCCCAGTTCGCTCGACATGCGGGTGGCGAAGTATTCGGCAAGGATGGGAATGTCGTCGCGCCGCGCCCGCAGCGGCGGCACGGTGACGACGTCGAACGCCAGCCGGTCGAGCAGGTCGGGCCGGAACTTGCCCTGCGCCGCGAGGTCGGGAAGGTGCACGTTCGTCGCCGCCACGATGCGCACGTCCACCGACAGCGTCTCGCCGCCGCCGACACGCTCGAAGCTGCCGTATTCGATCACGCGCAACAGCTTCTCCTGCACCGACGGGGATGCGGTGGCGATTTCGTCGAGAAAGATCGTGCCGCGGTCGGCCAGTTCGAACCGGCCCGGACGCCGGCGCTGAGCGCCGGTAAACGCGCCCGCCTCATGCCCGAACAGCTCGGAATCGAGCAGCGCGTCGGGCAGGGCGGCGCAGTTCAGCTTGATGAACGGAGCCGACCAGCGCGGCGACAGCAAGGCGAGCCGCCCGGCCACCAGCTCCTTGCCGGTGCCGCGCTCGCCGATCACCAGGACAGGCCGGTTGAGCGGGGCCGCCAGCGACACGTGGGACAGCATGTCGAGGAACGCCGGCGCCTGGCCGATCGGTGTCGGGATTTCAGCCGGGTTAGCCAGGCGCGCCATCAGGTGGTCCCATTTGCCATGTGTTGGCAAAAACACCCTAGCGAACTTGGCCGCTCAGGCGCAAGCTTCGAGAAAAACCCAACGATCACAACAAGCTACCGATGGCCACGCGCTCTGGCACGCTCTCTGCAATCAAGTTGGCAGGCCCACGAACGGGCAGCAACTTTCAACTGGAGACTTCGCCATGACCAGCATGACCATGAACCACGGTGCCGATTTCTTCGCACGCAGCACAAGCAACGCCAACAGCTTCGTAAAGCCCCGCGCCCCGCGCCGCTCGTTCGCCGCCCGCCTCGCCGCTCTGCAGGCGCGCCACGAACAGGCCGAGCACAGTGTCGACGTCGCCGGCGTCGTTGCCCGCTCCGTCCTGGCCCTGGTGCCCTTCACCGTCCTCGCCTGGGTCTTCGTCGCCGTCTAGTCTTCGACTCAGAACCCCGCCTCAAGAACCCGTTTCAAAGACAAGGAACCGCCCCCATGGGCATCTTCTCCCGCCTCGCCGATATCGTGAACTCCAACCTCAATGCGATGCTCGCCAGCGCCGAGGATCCGGACAAGATCATCCGCCTCATCATCCAGGAGATGGAGGATACGCTGGTCGAGGTTCGCTCGTCCGCAGTCCGCAGCATCGCGGAACGGCGCGAAATGGAACGCCGGGCCGAAGCCCTGCGCCGTGAAGAGGAAGACTGGGAGCGCAAGGCCGAACTCGCCATCACCCGCGGCCGCGACGACCTCGC